>JANNCQ010000072.1:0-20625 GCA_031386685.1 Candidatus Altimarinota bacterium
CTCGATACACTCTTTCGAGATCGCACGGTCATCATCGTCGCTCACAGACTCCAGACAGTACGAAAAGCAGATGAGATCATCGTCATAGAAGCAGGACAAGTCGTAGAGAAGTGAGATCATGAGACTCTGGTTGCAAATTGAGGAATATACGCTAGGATGCTCGAGTTACAGAGTGGGTTTTAGTTTCTCCTTGCTTTTTTGGGTATTTCTATATACTTTTTTTACTATTATTTTTTTATCTATTTCCTTATGGCAGAACGTTCACTTATCATCCTGAAACCTGATACTATCCACCGCGGCCTTATCGGACAAGTACTCACTCGCATCGAAGCTCGTGGACTCAAGATCGTCGCTATGAAGATGGCAAATGTGACTCAAGCAAAGCTCGATGAACACTATGGACACCTTACGAGCAAACCATTCTATCCAGAGATCGTCGCCTATATGACGATGGGTCCAGTAGTATTTGCGATCGTCGAAGGAGATAATGCTATCGGTGGTATGCGCCAGCTCTGTGGAGCGACTGATCCAGCTCAAGCAGATATGGGTACTGTACGGGCTGACTTCGCACTCACGATCCGTTACAATCTTATCCATGCATCTGATAGCGCAGAGAACGCTACTGCTGAAATCGCTCGGTTCTTCTCTGAAGATGAAATCTGCGGATACGAGAGAAAAGTTATATAATTTGATTATGGATAATAAAAGAAAGTTACTAATTGATTTGCATGAGAGAACTTTAGGAATATACCAAAAGAGATTTCATAATGAAAATACTAGAATAGTAGAGGAATATAAAGCTTATGATTGAATATCTGATAAAGAAATTAATGATAATATAGAAACATTAACTGAGTTAATCAACTATGATAAAAAATCTTTGTTATTAAATAAATTATATAAAATATCAAAGTATTTACTCGCAAGTATTCATTATCTGTGAATACTTGGTTGACTATTATATATACTAAATCTAGTAACTCTTTAGTTTAATAATTTGCGATCTTCAAACAACTATATGTCATCTCTCTTCTGTGTCCTCGCGGATCCGAGAGAAACACGAAGAGTCGATACCTACCTGTCGGCTCTTTTTCCAGAAAAATCACGTAGCTATATCCAAAAGATGATCGAAGAAGGGAAGATATCTTGTAATGATGCAGCATTTAATAAAAATAAGAAAGTATATAGAGGAGACATCATCCGTATAGAGTGGAAAGTAGAAAATATGACCCTCGAAGCTGAAGATATGCCACTCGATATTGTCTTCGAGAATGATGATTTTGCTATCATCAATAAAGATGCTGGAATCAATACTCATCCGACTCCCGGAGAGGATGGAAGAAAAGGCACACTCGTCAATGCACTTCTGTATCATTTCAAAACTCTCTGAGTCCGCACTGACGATGGTGAATATAAAAATCCATCGATTATTAATGGTGTCGAGAGGCCTGGAATCGTGCACCGTCTCGACAAAGATACGAGTGGTGTGATCATCATCGCAAAGAATGATAAATCGATGCACGCCCTCCAACTCAAAATCGCAAAACGAACTATAGAGAAAACCTATCTTGCACTCGTCGTAGGAAAAGTGAAAGACCATGAGGGATATATCGAATCATTCATTGGTCGTGATCCCTATGATCGCAAAAAAATGACGGTACATGATCCGCTCAATCCAAAAATTGCTAAAACGAAATTTATCAATAAATGATATTTTTCAGACAAATACACACTCCTCGAGGTCGATCTTCTCACAGGACGTACTCACCAGATACGGGTACACCTCGCTTCGATAGGATATCCGATCCTCGGAGATACGAAATATGGAATCGAAAAGATGAATAAAGAAGCCGAAGAAAAATATGGGCTTACTCGTCAGTGGCTTCATGCATGGAGACTCCAGTTTACACTTTTTGGGCAAGATTTTTCATTTGAATGAGCACTCAAAGAAGACTTAAAAATATGTATCGAGTAAAAGTTTCTTTTTTCTATTTTTTGTTTATACTTGTTGCCAAACAAGAACCATTTTTCCAACATGAATATTCGTCAAAAACGCCTTGCTGATGCTCTCCGTACCTATGCAGGACAAGATATCCTCGCCTTCGAGCAACTCCGCCCTCATACATTCGGCATGATCAGTGTGATCGATGCGACAGTCAGTGACGACTATGAGTATGCGGATATATCTGTATCTTCCCAATTCGAAGAAAAAGATCTCCCGCACTTTCTCGCACCCTGTGTCGAGCAAATCAGAAAAAGAATAGGTAAAGATTTCTCACTTCGAAAGATACCCTACATCCGACTCCGTATCGCAAAAAATCAAAGATCAACTGCAGATATCCTCTCTCTCATACAATCTCTCGATAATCAATATGGTCTCTCTCACGAAAATCCGTAATCTCATCAAAGTATATAAAAATCGGAAATTTCGTACGTCGATACAAAAAGAAAAAAGTCAGAAATATCTCTTTCGGGATCGTCTCCCAGAAACTACAAGATGACAGTGGAATATTTTTCGCAAAAATGGTGAGAGACTTTCTCCATTTTCTCGATTTCTCAAGGATAAGATCCAGATAAGTCGTGACGTCACATCCAGTCAAGAATATTATCTGAAGTATATAGGATTATTTCTTATAAGTACCTGTATTTATATCGTCGTATATTCCCCTTATTTTCTCATCAGTCCTTCGAAGATACTCATAGAAGGGCTTGACGAGGGTATAGATGTACCCATAGCCTATAGAAGCGTGGAAGATCTTTATGGAAAAAATATATTTTTTCTCAATGAGAAGGAAGTAGCAGACTCGCTCAAAAAATATCAAAAAAATATCTCCCTCATCCGTATAGATCGCCTCTATCCGAATAATATAAAAATACTTCTTTCTGGATATCCTATAATATTCGATGTGATGATACCAACTGTCCGTGATAAAAAATGGTGAATGACAGAGAATGGAATCCTTGTACCAAAAGATCATCTCGAAAAAATACCAAAGTATACCCTCAGTTTTATCGATACCAACCTCAATAATGATATCCTTCTCGATTATCGAGAGCTTCTCTCTGAACCGGAAGCACAGATAATAAAAAAAACTATAGATCTTTTCTCTGAGACTTGGGTAGAGATACCTATAGAAAATATCGTCTATCTCAAAAGGGAGAATGAACTCCATATCATTCTCAAAAATAAAGTTCGTATACTTTTTACACTCCAAGATTTTACAAAAAAATCAGGCGAAGCACAAAACTATAATCATCTACGCACGCAACTTCTCAGCCTTAAAAGATATATAGAATGATATCATCAAGATATTATTTCTGGAAATTATGTCTACATAGATGCTCGAATCCCGGGTAAAATTTTCTCCTGTCGGGAAAAAGAACTCTGTATGAAGAATCTCTCGACTATCTATCCAGAAATAACTCCTGAATATGCAGTCAAATAAATGGAGCCAAATCATACACACCCTCTATGCTCTCTACTGAGGAAAAAAGATAGAACTCGATTACGAGACCGATTTTCAGCTTCTCTGTGCTGTCATACTTTCAGCTCAGACGACAGATAAACAGGTCAATAAAGTGACTCCGCCATTTTTCGCAAAAGTACGAGAAGCAAAGGATACCCTAAATATATCTCAGGAAGAGATGGAAAATGATCTTAAATATGTAAACTTTTTCCGTAATAAGTCTCGCTTCATCAAAAATACGGGCACGATACTTGCAGAAAAATATAACGGAATACTTCCCAATGATTTAAAACTGATTCAGACATTTCCTGGTATCGGTATAAAAACTGCAAAAGTCGTACTCTCAGTGCTTTATGATATGCCCTATGTATGAGTCGATACCCATATTCATAGAGTCATGAATCGTATCGGTATAGTCAAAACTAAAACACCGAATGAGACCGATACAGCTATAGAGAAGATATTCTCTTTGGAAGATAAAAGGATTCTCCATCATCCATTTGTACTATTTGGCCGGTATCACTGTACTGCGCGCAAACCAAAATGTGAAATATGTCCGCTCCAGAAAAAATGCGCCTATTATAAGACGCATTTTAGTGATACCTAAATATTTTTAGAGATTTATATTCCCGATTTCTTCACTCGCACTATTCATCGTATCTTCGAATCGACTATAGGTAGTACGATTTACTTGTTCTTCATATCTCTTTAATTGTTGTTCGAATATTCGAAGGATATATTCGCGAGTAAATACTAGTCGAGGACCATCTGATGTCTGTATAGTCTGGATCTTAGATATTCCATACTTATAGAGTCCTATAGGATCATCACTCTGAGATGCTTCCAGAATAAGAATTCGAGCAACCTGACGCAGAATCACTGGGCCATCAGATTCATCGAGAATGACTGAATCAAGAGAGTCTATGATTGTTCTCGCTACCGTTTGGGGTATTCATTCGAGAGCATCAATTCCTTGACCTGTAGTGTCTTCAGATCCAATAGGTGGGATTCCCATATATCTATTCGTAAGAAATAATTGCCCAAGAAGTCCAGAGGGATCTTGCATCACGAATATGGTCTCAGGCGGTCCTACAGGAGCAGAGTTAAATACAGGATCCTTCTCAGAAACCACTGGATTCAATGAGTTTATAGTATTTCCAGAACTTGTAGTAGTGACTATATTATAGCTAATTGCTGGAGAGCTCTGTCCACCACCTCATCCTGCACTTGATGGAGGAGGGGGAGGAGGGGGAGGAGGGGGAGGAGGGGGAGGAGGGGGAGGGGGAGGCACTACTGATACTGTGACTATAGTACTTCCAGATATGCTCGTAGTAGCATCTTGAACCCTGAATGACATAGCCCCCGTCTTTGTGAAGTTCACGCCGCTCACAAATGTTTTTGTTCCACTATCAAGAAGAGTAAATACTATTGGACCTCCTGATCATGGAAGAGTCGCTCATGTGTCAGTAACTGATGAGAATGAGAGAGTGCCTGTATATCAGAGAAGAGGAGCATTCAAGATATCTTGCGCCTGTACAGTGACGGTAAAGGGTTGTCCTACATATGCAGTCAAGGGGGATGTGATGACGAGATGATCAAGTACTGGAGCTATAAATACGCCATTACTCACCACCGTAATAGTCACGAGAGCTGCGGTGCTCGTCGCACTTCCATCAAAAGCAGTAAATGTAAAACTATCTGAACCGGTATAGCCAAGTGCTGGAAGATACGTGAATACTCATGTAGAACTCAGAGTGAGAAGTCAGTTTGTAGGAAGGGTCGACGTAGTAAATGAAAGTCCTATCGACTCGATATCTGAAGCTGTCAGCACACCCGCATAGATATTCCCACTACTTGCTATACTATTTCCTGTAGCGGTAAAGCTCAGAGGATTCGCTATAGGAGTATCATTGACACTATTTACCGTGATATTTACGGTAGCTCATGAGGAATTGAGAAGCCCGTCAGAAACATGATATATGAATGAATCCGCTCAAAAATAGTTGAGAGAAGGAGTGTAAGTAAATACTCCTGTTGCTGAGACAGAGAGAGCTCCTTGGGATGGAAGAGTATCGATAACATAAGTAAGTGTACTTCCTTCTGGATCTGATGCGATAAGTGCACCCGTAAGGATAGTATCTTCATTTGTTACAAAGCTTCCTGAATTTGCTGTCGGAGGAGTGTTTGTTGATATGACATTCAGAGTTACTGTAGCAAGATTCGACGTAAGGCTCGTCTCATCGATGAGACGATATGTGAAGCTATCTCATCCTACATATCCCAAATTTGGAGTATAATCAAATCATGTTCAAGAAATACTGATACTTCCATTTGAAGGACTTGTATACCCCGTAAATGATAAGACCGTAGAGTCTACATCACTATCATTGACCATTACTGGTACATGAAGTACAGTATCTTGATTGAGAGCGTAGCTATCATTGACTACTATTGGTGCATCTGGCACGGACACAATTGTCAGAGAAACAGTAGCTGGTGCAGATGAGAGAGATCCATCATTGGCTCTAAAATCAAATGAATCAGATCCAGAATAATTGAGAGCAGGGGTATAGGTAAATGATCCATTCGAAAGGAGAACCAGAGATCCATTTATCGGAAGGGTTGACGCAGTATATGTCAGTATATTTCCTTCAGCATCGGATCATGTAAGAGTTCCAGAGAGGATAGTATCTTCATTGAATGTATATCCCGTTCCTGTTACTGTAGGAGCAGTATTAGCAACAGTGACACCGACAGTGACGGTTCCAGTATTTGAGAGCGCCCCACTTTGGTCCATCATACGATATGAGAATATCTCTGTTCCACTAAATCCTCAGTTCGGCGTGTATTGGAGTTGATTAAGATTTATAGAGAGAGTACCATTTGCTGGAGTAGAGAAGCTCGATATAGTGAATGTCTGAACTTGATAGGGTGTATCGACATCCGTATCATTTGCGAGCACATTAATCATGAGAGGTACTCCAGCAGTAGCGCTTCCTGTATTATTGACGGCTACTGGAGCATCATTGACGCAGTCTACTTGTATAGTTTGAATCTCGGGATCAGCATAGTGTCAGAACTGGTCAGCAGCACGAAAACTGAAATCATCAATTCCACAATAATTGGGATTTGGATAGTATTGAAAGCTTCCAGATGAATCTACAACCAATGATCCGTTAGTAATAAGATTGCCACCGAATTCTTCGAAGAAAACAGTATCTCCAGGATTAAGATCGACTCCACTGAGAGTTCCATCTATTTGGCTCGCATCTTCTGATCCAGTTGTCGTGGTCGGATATATATTTGGTGATGTATTCGTGGTGGTTACCGCTATACTACATTGTCGTGGTCATATATCATTGAGAGTATCGATTGAGATGTTGGTGACAGCATCATACGGTGGGATGAATGTGATCATTCAAGTAGAGGCAACAGACTGACTGATCGAACCTGTGTAAGTAGCATAGTTGAATACCTGCGAGAGTGAATTGCTAGTAGTCCAGCTTACATCGACTGGCTGACCCGTCGGTACGGATCCTGCAGAAATAGTGAGAGTACAAGTAGGGGTATTGAGAATATTTGGACTATTGTTCCAGAGGACGAAGCTCGTAGTATATCCTGGTACTGTTATAGGCCACCCGATAGCAGCATTGACAGCATCTACATAGGCAAAACATGGCACTCATCCCGGACACGCTTGAATATAGGATGAAGCTCCTGTATTAGAAAATATAAGTACCTCATTCGCATTGGTATTTTTTACTACGGCATTAATACGACGGATACTCACACTATCGAGCTCATAGTTCACACCCTGATTGGATGTTTCAAAACTGAGATTCGCATCACTTGCCGTACTCTTGATTGTAATATAGAAAGAGAAGGCTCACCCGGTAGAGCTTGCATATGTCTCTGCGATACGGTCTGAGTAGACATTATTCTGGTTTCCAGACTGATGGAGGAATCCTCGAAGATTCACATTCCCTGAAGATGATCGCACATATCCAGTGACAAGGTAGGTCTGACCTGCCGTAATACTGAGAATATCATTACTCGTCATCCATATACGATCAGGAGCCCCTCATGATGGGGTGATAGTAGCAGAGCCTCATATATTTGATCATACCGGATTATAGGAGAGTACTGGAGCAAGTCACGTATCAGCTGCGACAGACCATCAGCTCGCATCAGTATTAAAGTCTGGATTTGTGAGAAGATTCGCCGTAGCAAATGATCCAGTATTACTATAGGGCTTGTAAGCGAAATACTCAAATTTGACGATGCTTGCATCGAACTGATTGAGGGTATTTTTGGTATATTCTTTCGTAAATCCTCAGAAGTTCACACTCCGGACGTAGGAAGTATTGGGTTTATAATTTGGATAAATAGTATTCCCGGTTGGCGTGAGAAAAGTGGTCGAAAGGTTCGATCCTGGAACTTCATCACGCATTTCTATATATGGATAGTCTGGGTTTTTCTGAAGGATCGTATTGGTCGTAAAAGTATTATTATAGGTGAGTCCAGTATTCTCTTGGGTAGCAAGTACTGATCGGGCTCGAGAAGTGAGAAATGTATTGTTCGTTATAGTAAGAGTATTCGCATCGATAATTCTCAGTGCATTTTCTGCATTTATGACACTATTGGAACTGATATTGGTACCCGCGACATTATAGGAGAGTATTCCATAGCTTCATGTTCATGAGATTCCTGAGCCTACTCATGTGATCGTATTTTGTGTAACGGTAGAAGTAACTGTAGCTCCTGAAAGAGAAGGATCATTTTTCACTGCAGCACACAATGATGATCCCGTGCTACAGCTATTGGTCACGACATTTTGTGTGACACTAGTATCTTGACCGTATATGATTGCATTTTGTGCTATATTCGTGAATGTATTTTGGGTGACGATCACTGGAAGACTACTCGAAATATTCAGGGCATCTTGGGAGATAGTAGACAAACTATTTCCTGTGATATTCACTTCACTAGCACTCACATTCATACCATACTCACATCATGAGAAGGCATTTCATGTCACACTCGATCCAGTAGAGTTCATGATATTAAGACATATTCAGCTCCCGTTTGTGATCGTAGCATTCGTAAAATTCACAGTATTTGATCCGCTGATATTTATGGAGCTTCATACCACTGGGGTGACGAGACGTATATTGTTAATATTTATGTTTGAAGAGTTTGTGATATTTATACGATCAATAGTTGGCTTACTGGAACCACATGAACCGCCATAACTATTGACTGTGATAGGAAGTCAGAGTCCACCATTGGTATTATTGATCGTCAGTACTTCATTCCATGTATCGGTACAGAGAAATGATACGATATCCCCTTGAAGGAGAGAAGTACTATTTACTTTTGATACCGTCTGCCAGGCTGTACCAGTAGTGAGTCAATCATTGAGGTCACTTCCGCTCGTAGAGTCTACGTAGTATTGCGTAGAATCTGCAAAGGCGAACTGCAATGTTGGTGCTATACTATTCGTAAGAAACAATACGAGGATAATACGAGCAATAAAACGGAATTTTGTACTTTTATAGGACATACAAACTTATATAAAAAAATATGATCCCTATTATTAGATCATATTTATGATATTTATGCAAATCTTGGAGTATATTTTTCTGAGATTATACGCATCTCCTATCCAAAATCACTCTCGCTTGTCGTGGTAAGTCCATAGAGAACGTAGTCTGATGGAGTCAGTAGAGTACTATCTATAGCCGCCTTCTTACACGCAAGGGAAAAATACTGTCCTGGTGAGGTATCGATATGCACCATATGAGGGAGTATGACCGAGAGGACTCAGAGATTTTGTGAAAGCAATATGAGTCACTCACGACTCGTATCGAGCTCATTGATATCACGAAGGACTCGACGATTCTCTGGACGGAAACGGTCAGTACGGATATGGATATCAGGAAGCTTCGATATATCCTGAATTTCGAGGGTGAATCTCGGATCCTTCAGGCAGAGGAGGGCATTATCTATACATTCGAAAAGGGTATTCTCTTTTTTACAAGCGATGCGTCCACTCGATGCTACGACTCTTCACTCGTGATAGAGAGTCACGAATATGGCATCTTTCATCGTCGTATATTGTGTGGCTTCTGGCGGGAAGTCCGAAATCGTGATGATCCGTTTCTCACGAAGATACGTATCGAGAGCTTTTCTTACGAGTTCATGCATAGAGAGTATTTATTTACGAAAATTGACGAGCTTTTCTGTCGCTTGTTTCTCTATATCACGTTCATCATTTTCGATCTGAGAAAAAATATTACCAATAGGATCAAATCATGATGACTGGTATACCATATAGTATATCCATGAGATAAGAGATGATAGAACTCCCGAGAGAGTATACGTGAGGATAGTAAGACCAAGGAGGAGAAATAAAGCACGTCAAGAGCTCGACTGAGTGAACTGTGTCTGAACGAGAACGACGATACTCGCAGTCAATATGAGAGATATAGTACTCGCATAAAATGTGAGAAGTGAATACCGATACTGTGATATCAGACCGATAAGGAGAGTGAGAGAGAAATTATTGAGTATTACATGAGCTGAGAATGCTATAAGGATCGTCGGAGTTTCTGTAGAGATACCCGACATGAGTATATATACTGGGGTGAAGAGAACATAGAGAGTCATCGACATCCAAGTAATCTGAGATATCGTCGTCCGACCACGAACATATATATGAGGAAATATATAACTGATAAGCGTATAATAGAGGATATTCCCGACCGTGAGAGCAATAAAAGTGATAAATACGAGGAGAAGTGGAGAGGCACCACTTTCGAGAGAGAACTTCCCTATAGCAAAATACGCGAGAAGAATCACGATGACTCAGGCGATCACTCATGTGATGAGAGCAGAAAGAAATACCATGAAAAGACCGATAGTATCATATTTCGGTGGACCGAGAAGTTCCTCAGTAGTGAGATTATCGATGTTTTCTGTAATAGTAGACATAAGCGTAGAGTATGAGAAGAGCTCATATAGATATAAGTATATCCGCAAGATTCAAAATGGCAAAATATTTCACCGAGATGAAGTCTACGACATGTCAAATAAAAATACGCTCATAGGAATGTGAGAGTGCCCCAGCAAAAATAGCGACATATGCTGCATCGAGAAGACGAGAATTTTTCGGATATTCTTCCTTGATATAAATGAACAATAAAAACAAAAATATAAATATCGTAATAATTTTTAGTGCCATTCATTCGAGAGGAATGGAGAATGCTATACCATCATTGTATGAAAGTTCTAGAGAGATGAATTTCGATATCCTGAGAATATTTTGTTCACAGTATTCTGGGGTTGCAGCGGTATTCAGATTCCGATATGTGCATATTTCTTTCCAGGATCAAAATACAGTATCTTCGACAAACATCTTCGATCCAAGATCGAGAAATACCAGAAAGAGAATAGAAAGTACTATTACGATTTTTCGCATTAGAGAATTTTATTGATAATAAGGTACATTACTCCTGCGATGATCATCGTCAGTATTGTTCACCAAGCAGTATCGATCGCCACCATGTTCCAGCTCCAGCCTTTCATCACACTCATAGAAGTGAGCTCATAGGTCATGTATGCTCCAAATCAGAAGAGTGCTGATTTCTGGAGTATCGTCATGAGGGAAGACTGCATCTCTACTCATGGGATGATCACGAGAAGGAGAAGCACGAGAATATAGAGTAGATAGAATGCTATAGCAGCAGGGAAGTTCATATCGGTATTGAGATATGTCGGTATATACTTCTTAAATGT
The DNA here is from genome assembly GCA_031386685.1 of Candidatus Altimarinota bacterium. GTDB lineage: Bacteria > Patescibacteriota > Gracilibacteria > BD1-5 > UBA2023 > JAGOMW01. Next base: position 11,265 of record JANNCQ010000072.1, read on the forward strand.
CGGAAGTATGACGAACCATATCATGATACCATCGAGAATAAGGAGTGTCAGAATTCACGAGATGTAGGAGAGGAAGTATGCAAGCATAATGAGTAATTAGAAAATAGAAGCTTCTTCTACGAGACTGTATCCAATTTCTTCCCATGGATGTATTTGTTTTAGTACCTGCAGAACTTCTGCAAGATGCTCTTGGGAGATACGAACATGGAATTGATCAACTGGTAACCATTGCATCACTCAGACAACTCCATCATGCGGTGTAGATCCAGGAAGGGGAATGAATCGAGCTATTCATTTCGTAGTAAATATACAATGAGAATAGTTTCCGATTATACCAGCTCATACATCACCGATAGCTTGGCACAATTCTTCTGTATATTCTGGAGGAACACCAAATGTAAGATGATAGTTTTTCATAACTTAATTATTACATGGTTTTGTCTCTGATTGTATCCACTCTTCATAACTCGTATTTGCTTCGACCGTTGCGAGTTTGATAATACAAGGTACATCATACTTGTGACTTGACTCTATCATCGCCTTCACTGCTTCATAATTTTCACTCCGTGTTTTATAAATCGTCATAATCTCTTCCGTTTTATTCAGTCTTCATTCCCACCAGTACATACTCTCAGTAGGGAAGAAGTTCGCGCAAGCGATCAGGTGAGCATTCAGGAGATCAGCTGTTATCCTGATTGCTTCTGGCTTCGAAGGATGTGTGACATACAGGAGAATGAAGGACATATCTATAGAGAATAATTATAAAGTATCTTGTTCTATCCTGAGTTTTTCTTTTTGTTTTTGCTTCACGAGATCCCAATCTCCATTATCTGATCCATCTGATTTGAGTCTTTCTGAGAATTTCGCCCAGCATCGTTCGAATACTTTCACTTTCGAGACTTTCCCTTCGAGTTCGAGATTTTCGAGAAGACATATATAGTCCCAAAATATATCTCCAAGTTCGTCTTCGAGAAACACTCGATTTCAGAGTTTCAACTCTTCTTTCATTTCATCTATTTCGCTATCGATCCCAGCCACAAAAGTCTCACTTCAATTATAAAATCAACCCTTTCCATTCTTTATAAGATAGGGGATACGTGCTTCTGTAAGAGTGATGATTTTTTGGATTATGGGAATCATAGTTTTTAGAGAAACACTCTTTTTGCTTTCTTTTTGCCCATCTCGATGAGAGTACCATCGGAAGTGATAGTCACGAGAAATTTCGCATCAGTGATGATATTGCCATCCACTCGGATAGAATTTCCAGAAAGAGCATTTCTGACATCTCCGGAAGTCGCACAGAACTTTAACAACTTTAATAAATCAGAAATATTTATACTTAAGTCATTTTGATCTGAATCTAATCAACTTGATCTGCAAATTAACTCACAAATTTCTCAAAAGGTCGGCTCTTTATCCCAATCAACCTCATCTGGATTATCAATAGCCCCTATTTCAATTACTCGATTAATATATCAAATTAAATCAAGTCTTGAAAGATTTACTATTTTTAAGCTATTTCATTCGTAAGATGGGGATTCTCATAATGACTCCATTATAAGTTGTGTTGCCTCTGCAAAGCTAAGTATTCTATCGTTATCAAAAAAACTTGCCTTTAGATTTCATTCTAGCTTGTCATATCAACCAAGTAGTGTTGCGAATTGAACAAGCTCTCATCTAGAAATTGGGGCATTAATCCTATCAAGAACTGAGGCTAGATTAAAAAACTTATTTTCAGCAAGTATCTTAATATAAATAAAGTTTTCATCTCCTAGGCTTATCTTCTCAATATTTTCACTATCGTTCTCATCATACGGTTTCCCATGATACATCTTCACAATAAGTTGTGCGAGTTCTTTCTTGAGGATATTCGGATGCTCACCTCATTCGAGACGTTTCTCGACTGTTGCCACTTCCTCCATAGTCATATCCGTCGCGAGCTCGAAATACTTCACGATGAGATCATCAGAGATATTGATCAGTTTCTGGTACATGCTCTGGGGTGCTTCATCGATTGCTACTGTATTCGGACTCGTCTTACTCATCTTCTTTCCATCAGATCCGACGAGAAGATCGAACATCATAATATCCTGTTTTCGCTGACCATACGCTTCTTGGAGCCTACGACCAGCAAGGAGATTGAAGTACTGTTCTGTCCCCCCGAGTTCGACATCACAGTCGAGTGCGACTGAGTCATATCACTGCATGAGTGGGTAGAGGAATTCCTGGAGAGAGATACGTACTCCTTCTTTATAGCGCTTCGAGAAGTTATCTCGGTCGAGCATTTCTGCGACAGAGAAGTTCTTCGCGAGCTCACCGACTCAAGCGAAGTTCACCTTATCGAGCCAGTCACTATTGTAGACGATCTTCGTCTTCGTGAGATCGAGTACACGAGCAAACTTCTCGATAAATACTTTGCCATTCGCACGAGTCTGCTCTCGCAGGAGCATCGGACGCTCTGAGTCTTTGTCACTCGCATCACCGACCATACCCGTCGCATCTCCGATGATGATGATGATTTCGTGTCCGAGCTCTTGGAACTGCTTCAGCTTCAGGATAGGCACCATATGACCGAGATGGATGATCGTTCCAGATGGGTCAATCCCGAGCTTTATCTTGAGTTTTTTTCCAGATGCGAGTGCATCACGAAGATGGTCTGCGTCGATGATACGTGCGACTCACTTGGTAAGGAGATTTTCTAATTGGAGATTGTTCATATTTTAGAGTGATAGAGCGATATTCGAGCGCATTTTCATATCGAGTACGTAGTCACCTGTAGCCTCGATGCGATATGGGGTATAGTCGACGCGGAGCTTCCCAGGAGTGACTCGATATCCGTGGATCTGTATAAGCGGACCTCCTGTCGCTTCGAGACTGCACTCATCGAAGACCGATTTCGATATGCCATCTTTATAGAGATAGAGGCTTCTCTGGCAGGTACTTCAGAGATTTCTCACGAAAAATACGATCTCGCCACGGATAGTAGACTTCACCCCAATGACATTATTCGCGACTCAGTGAGCAAATCTCCCGGTACGAATATCGTAGACTGAGACTCGATTCCCATCAACTGATGGCCCATAAAAAAGGATGAATCGATTCCTGATCAGTAGAGTCTGGAGTACGAGACAAGAGCGGAGATAGTCTTTGCCGATGATATTTTTAGCCCGGGTCGATGGGATACTCTTCGAGAGCGAGTTATAGCAATCAGGCATCTCCTCTGGACCATGTGGGAGGAGCTCGATCGCGAACTCAGTATTGACGTACTTTTTTATCATTTTTCATTTATAGATGAGCTCAGTGTGTGTATCTGTCTGGGTGATATAGATGCCGGGGAGGAGTGGCTTCTTATAGATATGGAAATCCTCCTCTGCAAAGAGCGAAAGGGGAGCGAGTATGAGTAGGAGAAAAAAAGAAAAGGGTTTCATAGGATTTATCGGATTTTTCTGAGCTTCTGGTTCAAAAGTGAGTACTGGTATCGCGAATAAAATGACTCTTCCGTCTTCCATATATGCTCCTCGATATCGAACTGTACGACCCCATCATCGAGTGGCTTATACTTGCTCCGTCCCACACACTTCAAATTCGTGGTACGAGGGAGTCATAGGAGTCGATCGAGTCTGAGAGCGGTCATCGAGAGTGTATCGAGAAGGGTATCTGGTGGAGTCGAGCATGCATCTCGATCATAGGGGACGAGCGAATATGAGAGATACCTTCATGAGAACCAGTTCCACGAACCGTAGCTTGTCCCTCCAAGCGAACGGATAGCCGTATGGAATTTCACCTTCGATCTCGCACAGTCATACGAAACGAAGTATGAGCCTGAGTTCTTGACATAGCTCCCCGCCACCTTGCCAGCATCACGATAGGCCCTCTCGTTGTCTCTATCAGGGAATGTATGTATGAAGTAGTAGAGAAATCCGTCCTTTTTCACGAATGACTCTATATATGGTATCTTCCCCGGCCAGAGGACATAAACTTCCTCATCGTAGAGACCAGTAGGATAGTCGCATGCTTGTTGCTTCGTGAGTCAGCTCGCGAGAGTAAAACATGGAAAGAGGAAGAAGAAAAGGAAGAAGAAAAAATACTTTTTCATTGAAAATAAGTTATTGAAGCTTTACAGGTATAATAAGCTCACTCGGTATTCATTCATATTTTCAATTTTTCCATACTGGATTTTTCAAAAGATGTATTTTAATCTTTTTATTTTCCATGAGCTCAAATGATGATATTTCATTCTCTTTATCCGAATTCTCATATATTATGGTTTTAGCACCATTGTGCTGAATAAGTATTATTCTCTGTGGTTCATCATAGGCAAAATCTTCAAGTAAAAATAATCAACTTTTTCATATTTCAGACTGTTTATGGACAGAATTATATGTGAATATATTATTAGTTGTATTGTAATATCATGAACTCACATCATGAGCTCACACGGGGAATCTTATTTGATACCAGTTCTTTCAAAGAGATTCATATCTCACATTTTTCCAGCAAGATCGACTAACCAGTACCTGAAAATCAGGACCTACCTCTTCTAAAAATTCTCGAAATACTGTATTCCAACTGGTATCTCCATTTTCTCTTCATTTTATATAATTAGCAAAAGCATTATCATACTTTTTTTTGTTCTTAGAATTTTTTAAAAAATTACCTAAAAAATTATTACTTTCTTCATAAACTTCTTCGAAACATGCGGGAGCGGATATATCTATATTCTTTTCAGTTTTTATTATTTTTCACTTAAAATAGAGCGTTATCGATTCACTTGTTTGAAGAATCTGAAATCAATTTCATAAATTCTTTTTAAAAAAAATATCGCTTTTGGCTCATACTGAAACAAAAGGGAAAAGTAAAACAATGAAAAATGTGATAAATCTTGTCATAAAAAAATTATTACAGAAGTAGGTTATACTATCTTATCTATAAGCCCATACTTTAGCGCATCTTCTGCGGTCATATAATTATCTCTGTCACAGTCCTTGCGTACCTGATCGATCTTCTGTCCTGAGTGTTTCGCGAGGATCGCATAGAGTACCTCTCATGTACGGATGATATGATCTGCTGCGATCTTGATATCTGTCGCCTGACCTTCCATCCCACCGAGTGGCTGATGGATCATGATCTCTGCATGTGGCAGAGCGTATCGCTTCCCCTTCGCACCACCACAGAGGATGATCGAACCCATAGAGGCAGCAAGTCCGACAGCTACGGTGATGACATCAGGCTTCACAGACTGCATCGTATCATAGATCGCGAGTCCTGCTGTCACATGTCCTCCAGGAGAGTTCACGTAGAGGGTGATCGGAGCTTTCGGATCGACTTTCTCGAGATAGAGAAGCTGAGCAATCACGGTATTGGCGACAGCTGAGTCGATGGCATCACCGAGGAATATGATACGGTCTTCGAGGAGGCGAGAGTAGATATCATACGCTCGCTCTTGTCATCCGACCTTATCAATGATCGTCGGGACAAGGAAATCTGAGATCTGTTTTTTTTGTTTTTTCGCCATAGAAATGAGTATAAGAAAGATAAATTCGTCTTATAGTATAAGGATAATTCTCCGATTTCCAAAGAAAAAATAAGATACACTAGAGCAATATTCTCTTGCAAATTTGATATATCACGTATAATAAAGCTATATAATTCTTACATTAGAAAATATGTGATCCTCTCGCACCCTAGCATCTCTCTCATCACTCACACTCTCATGACTCATAAGTATATGAGCACATGCTAAAGAAGAGAATCCTACTATGATGCAAGTCCAGACATGAAAGGCTATAGCTCTCTGTCGTGCTATAAATGCAAAGACAGGAAGTGTATACAACTGTGATAATGGAAGATTGACTATAGAACAACGAGGAAACAATATGATCATCTCACGAGAAACCGTCGACAATACAGGGAGAGTATTAGTCCTTCCCCTGGTTAATCAATATGCTGTAAAGCCAAATGGAAAAGCAACATTCACATGGCTCCAAAACGATCTCGATATGATACTCAAAAAAAAATAAGATGAAAGAGTGAAATTTGATACAAAATACCATTTAGAGAGGTATTTTTTGCAAAAAAATACTAGTTATGCTAGGATACTCATATGCAAACGAAAAAAACTCTCTTATTCCATGATAGCTTCATCCATAGATCTGGAACAGAAAGAGTGAATATAAATATAGCGAATATCCTCAAAGCGGATATCGCTACCGCAATATGGTCAGGAAACTCATACGAGGCATACGAGCTCGGATATCATGGGAAAGTATTCGAGCTTTTTCGGAGAATCTATGGTGGCTGGATCTCATATGTACGCATGAAGTGGGCTTTCCTTTTTTCGAGAAAAATTACGAAAAATTATGATCGCGTGATATTCTCGAATGAAGCTCTCACTGCTATGCATAGAGTCAAATCTGGGACGGAAACTCTCTACTATGCTCACTCTCTTCCCCATGTGCTCTTCGAAGGACGGGCCGAGTATATGAAATCAGTTCCATTTTTTTTCCATGAATTCTATGTGATCGCTCTCTGGCTCCGTAAGAAGCTCTATCTCTATGAGATTCGTAAGGTAGCAAAAATCATGACGAACTCCCGTATGAATCAAGAGTGGCTCGTACGATGGTCTGGGCGCAATGATATAACCATAGTCTATCCTCCCGTAAATATGTATAGATTCCATCCTAAAAAGATAAAGGAATCATTTTTCATACAAGAACATAATAATGTAGAGTCACTCTTAGAGAAAGAGATAAAAGACTACTATATATCACCATCTCGTCTGAAAGAAAATAAGTGAGTAGAGAAGATCGTCCATGCATTTATCCACATGCCAGAGAAGAATCTCATCGTCCTCTACAATCCCTACGATAGTGAGAAAGCAAGCATCATGCAGATGGCACGAGGATACAACAATATCTTCTTCTACTATGAACCCAGTGATATCGGTATTGCGAAGATCATAGCGAGCTCTGTCGCTACTATCAGTCTGGCCAAAGATGAGAACTTCAGTATGGTCAGCATAGAGAGTATGGCATGCGGTATACCGATGATCAGCGTGAATGAGTGAGCCCTAAAAGAGACAATCATCGATAATAAAACAGGGATCCTCCTCCAAAAAGACTATACCGTCTATAACCTCATGAATGCTATACGAGATATGACTCCCGAGAGAAGTCTCATGATGAAGAATGCATGCATAGAAAGAGCTCGGGCATTCTCGCTCGAGCGGTTCTCTCTCGAACTTCAGAAATTCCTCGAGAGTCCCACATGAGAGAAAAAGCTCTAAAAAAAAGAGGCAAATGCCTCTTTTTTTTATTCACTTGCGGAAGATGATCCACTATCACGATCTCGGTAGTTGCGATATCCGCCACCTGATGCTCAAGATGGTGCATCTTTTTGATAGCTGCCACCTGATCCACCACCTGAGCTTCCGCGGTATCCTCCTCCAGATCCTCCCCCACTTGAACCTCCACGGTATCCTCCTCCAGATCCTCCATCACGAGACGATCCACCAGAGTATCCGCTTCCACCTCCACTCGATCTTCCACCAGAGTATCATCCACGACTTCCTCCAGATCCACCTCCGCTCGATCCTCCACGGTATCCGCCTTCAGATGATTCTCCGCCAGAGCTAGAGCTCCCACGGTATCCTCCAGATCCTCCTGAGCTGCTTCCACCGCGATATCCTCAGCCAGATCCTCCATCACGAGACGATCCACCAGAGTATCCGCTTCCACCTCCACTCGATCTTCCACCAGAGTATCATCCACGACCTCCTCCTGATCCACCTCCACGATATCCTCCACCACCTCCACCTCCGTATGATCGAGAAGGCTCTTTCGCACGTGGGATGATGACACCCTCGACATCGACTTCGGTGATCTCGATCTTATGCATACGCTCGATACGCTGGAATGTACGCATCTCCTCTGTAGAGACGAGCATGATCGCATGACCAGAGGCTCAGGCACGACCGGTACGACCGATACGATGGATATAGCTTTCTGGATCATGGGGGACATGATAATTCACGACGAGACTGATATTGTTCATATTGAGCCCACGAGAGGCGACATCAGTACCGATAAATATACGCACTTGTCCTTCTTTGAAGTCTTTGAGTGCGCGCATACGATCTCGCTGCTGCATATCTCCGTGGATATATGCCGCTGAGAATCCATCACGATAGAGATATCGCTCGAGCTCTTCGGTCTCATGTTTCTTCGCTGTAAACACCATGACCTTATCTTCTGGGAAGCGTTCGAGGATACGCTTAAGTACTGGATATTTATCACGGATACCGACACGCATGAAGACATGATCGATCGTATCGACAGTCGGTGCTTTCGAGAGGATGAGTGTCTCTACTTCTCACTTGATATGCGTATCGAGCATACGAGTGATCTCCTTCGTATAAGTCGCTGAGAAAGTGACGACTTGATTGAGGGACTTGAGAGATTCCCATATCTGTGTCACTGCAGGAGCAAATCCCATATCCATCATCTGATCCACCTCATCGAGGACAAGGGTCGTGACAGAGTCGAGATTGATCCATCCACGTTCCATGAGATCCATGAGACGTCCGGGAGTGGCGATGATGACCTGAGCTCAGGCTCTGAGTGCCTCCTTCTGTTTCCAGATAGGAGATCCACCATAGACGGCGAGAGATCCCATACGCATGTGACGAGAAAGATTGAATACCTCATCACGAGTCTGACAAGCGAGCTCACGAGTCGGCTCGAGGATGAGGACTTGGGGAGTCCGATTTTTGCTATCGATCGTATTGAGCGCGGGGATACAGAAGGCAGCAGTCTTCCCGCTTCCAGTTTGAGACTGGACGATGATGTTTTTGCCTGCGAGAGCAAGAGGGATGACGGCTAATTGTACTTCTGTCGGCGTATGGTAGCCAAGATCGGTAAGTGCCTGGAGGATCTCAGGACGGAGGGAAAGGGTCGAAAAAGACATAGAAAAATGGATAAGCGCGATGGAAAATCATCACGAGAAAAATAAAGTACAATATCTTCTTATACTCTAGTAGGAAGATTTACGTTTTTTATATACTTCCGATACATTTCGAAAGTTGGGTAGTAAATAGCTCCAAATATGGGGAGAAGCTATCTATATGGATATATATGCTCCTCGGGGAAAAGAAATTGTACGAGAAGTATAGGAGAAAGGTGAGGGAAGTCAAAAGATTATTTGACAGGGGGTGACGATTTATGATAGGCTCTTGCCTAGAAGATTTTAATAAAATTAAGATTTTCTAGGCTTTTTTATAAAAAGTTTTAATCATTCTAATGAGTTCTTTTTCAAGTTCAACTGTTTCTTTGGTATATCTCCATTCACACTCTTTTAAGTGGAG
>JANNCQ010000084.1:0-11544 GCA_031386685.1 Candidatus Altimarinota bacterium
TAATTCACTTGTTTTTGTAGCATCAACATCGGTACAAAAGTGTTTAATAATTTTCTTGATTTTCTGAGTACTGATTTTGCTATATGGGATCATAAAAAGAAAGTATATGAGTTACTTTCTTCTAGGCAAGAGCCTTATAAAAAAACGAGGAATTCCTCGTTTTTAGAGCTCTATATTCTACATACGGGGGATTTCTTTCTCTATTTTAACAGCGAGTCATCACTTGATACTTTTGTCAAAGTCAAGTCGATCGACGAGCTTTTCTGTAATATGAAAGAGTCCACGACCACGCATCTCCATATACGGCTCTCCTTCACGGTGAGTATGATTTATACGTATTTGCATCATATCTTTTGCATTTCTTGAATCCTTCCCATTTCCTGTATCGTGTACCTCGAATCGTATATAGAAATTCCCATCATCGCGTTTCCCTGCCTCGATAATACAGGTATCAATATCGCCAGGTTTACTTCCATGTTCTATAGCATTATTTATGAGCTCATCCGTAATAAGAATGAATCTCCCCTTCCACGGAGCAAGTACCGCATGATCATCAAAAATAGATCATACAAAATCTCGTATTATCTTTGATTGTGCATGATCAGCAGCAAAATCAATTTCTATTCAGAGATTAGAAAGGTCTTTTGAAGATTCTCTTAAATCTTTCAAAGCATTTTCATAGTCTTGATGGGAGATATCCGCATGAATCATGAATATATTTATAAGTAACTAGCATAAGCTTATCACTCTTTCTTGAAAAACACAAAAAAAAACACCTGAAAAACAGGTGCTTTTTAAGAAAGGATACTATCTTACAGCTTCCTTGAGAGTCTTACCAGCTCGGAAAACAGGAGTTTTCATAGCAGGAATTTTGATTTTTTCACCTGTCTTTGGGTTTACACCATTGCGAGCTGCACGGTTTGAAACTTTCCAGGCACCAAAACCAGTAACATTGACTTCCTCACCCTTTTTGAGTGACTTAGTGATGACTTCGATCATAGCTCCGAGACCTTTAGCAACAGCATCTTGACTGAGACCAGCCTTTGCTGCTACTGACTTAATGAAGTCCTGCTTTTTCATAGTGGAAAAAGTTAAAAAATAAAGGACAAAGGCATTATAGACACGTTCTTGAAGATTGCAAAAAATTTCTTACGGAGAAAGCTTTATTTTATATGATGAAGTATGTATAAATTCTTTGATATTGGCTCTAGTAATGAATTACTTCAAGAGAAGACTTTTTGAATTTACAATTATACATATTTAATTATAAATATTATATAAGCTGACTCACTATCCCTCAAAGTACTGCTAAGATCATCCCTATAAGCCAGAATCTCATGACAATATTCTCTTCACTCCAGCCTATCGCCTCGAGATGATGATGGAATGGTGCGATACGAAAAACCTTCTTACCGTTTCGAAATTTTTTCGAAAGTATCTGGATAATCACGGAGAACATTTCAAGCCAGAATATAGCGCTGGTAATGAGAAGAATAATGAGGGTATCAGTCATCATCGCCATGATCGCAAGAGTCGCGCCAAGTGAAAGAGAGCCAGTGTCACCCATATAGAAAGCGGCAGGCTTAATATTGAACCAGAGAAATCCTATGAGAGAGCCACATATGATAAGACAAAGAGCAGATAATATATAGAGATTTTGTCCGTAACAGACCAAGGCGTAGACTCAGTAGTTAAATAAAAGTAACCCACCAGCAAGTCCATCAAGCCCATCAGTGATATTTACACTGTTTGCCATTGTTGCTATGATAAGAACAAAAAGGGGGATATACCATATTCCAATATCGACACTTCAGAGAAATGGAATACTGACATTTTGGTATCCTAACTTAAAATAGAACCAGTAGGCTCCAAGTGCTCAGAATAGAAACAAAAGTGTGAGCTTTACACGTGCAGAAAGACCCTTGGTTCGACCGATTTCTCTCACATTCAAATAGTCATCTACAAATCCGATCCCTCATACCGTAAAAAGTGTAAAAAGTGCGAGATAGGTCTCATTTCTATTGAAAAGTGAATAGTTAATGTTCAGTCCGAATCTGGGTGCAAAATATGCGACACAAATAGAAAATATTACTATAAATAGTATGACTCAGAGTATGACTCCTCCTCACATGGTCGGTGTACCGATTTTTCCTGCATGGAGTCGTGAGAATTCGACAGCTTTTCCTATGAGTCACTCTTCTCGGATTTTTTTCCCGAGATTATGTCTATACAAAAATCTGATATATCATGGAATGATGAGAAATGTCGTGGCTGAACCTATAATGAGATACAGAAGAAGAAATGCTAGGCTATTTGCCATACACAATAAGAGTGAAAATATGCTTTAGAGTATATTCTGTTTTCTTTTTTTGCAACAGAAAGAGTGGAAGTTTTCCCACGAGGAGGAGAAAAAATCTTCTTATATTGTATCAATCTTGAGTACTTTAACATCTTTCATAAAGATATATGGAATGAGAAATTCGCGAATTTCTCTATCAAAATCATCATTTTTTTCAGGGACTTTTACTTCAAAAATATAGACGAAATCAGTCGCATTTGGTATCTCAGATTTTATCTCTATTTCTATCGGAGAATATTCACTGATTTTTCATTCTATCAGCATGAGCATATCTTGTACTTTCTCCGGATCACCGATATTTTTCTTAAAGGGTACTTTATAGCTATAGAGATAGAACCGTCTTCTCGTAAGATTTTTGAGATTTTCTGTATTGAGTGTCCGATTGGGTATATAGACGACTTTTCATTCAGTGCTCATTATTTTTGTATAGTTGAGATTGATCTCTTCTACGATACCCTCGATTCCTTTTATTTCTATCGTATCACCGATTTCGAAAGTTTTGCTCAATATGATCGAGAGACTCCCGAGGAGGTTCGCGATAATATCTTTGCTGGCGAGGGCAAATATAGCTCATCAAATTCATGCTCCTGTAATGAGCTTGGTCGTATCTATCTGAAGATTTTCGAGTATCAGAAAACCACTAATAATCCATATGAGAAGTATGATGATGAACTTTACAGTTGGGAGAAACTTGCGAATAAAAAGATGATCACTTCAAAATCCATATTTGATCTCTCGGATGATGAGACTGACGATATTGGCGGTGATTGCCGTGATGAGAAGTCCACGGAGGGTTTTGTATCCGGTATCTATGAAATTCCATGTACTGGGATCAAGGCGAAATATATGTGACTCCGTCACAAAATGATAGACGATCACAGTAAAGGAGAGAAGTATAATCCAGGAAAGAAGATACCAGAGATAATTGATGCGAGAGCGAGATATAATCATATAAGGAGTTCCGGGAGGAGTATTTTTTATAAAATATCATGAATTTCTTCTAATCTATCACTCTTTTTCTTTTTTTACAAATTTTATACGTTAATCCTTTTGTATAAAGGATTATTTCGTATTTCTTCTCATTTGCTTTTTTTCATTTTTTTCATATTCTCAAACCATCTTTTTTTATGGGTTTTCGCATATCCAACATCCATGAGTACGATCGATTTATTGCCATCGATCTCTGATCTTATCGTGTACGGGCGGCTCTCTATACTATGAAGGATGGGAAGCTGAGACTTGAATGAAGTGCCTGTGTGCGCCAACACAGGAAAAATATGACTCAAGGCGTCATCATGGATATGCAGTGAGTGGCTTATGCTATCGATAAGGCTATACATGAGGCATGCATACATATAGACGAGATTCCAGAAGATATCATTCTTTGATTTTCCCCGACCATTTGTATCCATGATATCGTCGCAAGTCAGTATATCCGTGCTGACGAATCGCTCCCTCTGGCTATGGAAGAGCTTGACACTATGATAGAGAAAATAGAGAAGACTTCACTTGGAAGAGCGAAAGAAAAAGCAAAGACAGAGTATGGTGTCATCCATGATGATATACGTCTTATATCAAGCACACTCACGGCTATAACTATCGATGGGAAGCAGGTCATGAATCCTATCGGGCTTCCTGGGAAACATGTCCGTATAAATGTACTCAATATCTATACTCTTGCGAGTGAATATAATATTCTGAGGTCGATCATATCGAGTCTCAAGAAAAAGACGATATCTCTCGTCCCTATACCTCTCATCTTCTCGAAAATTATAGAAAAATCAGAGCATGTCTATGATGATAATATCTATATTGATGTTGGATATACGCATGTGACTATTGTTTTTGAGAAAAAACATGAAATTACTTATTTTGATACTTTTACTATCGGATCAAAAATGCTCATGGATATAATCAGTGAGGCCTATCCAAAGAGTTCATATACAGAAATTGAGAGCTTTCTTCGGCGGAATCATGATACAGATTGAGATCGAGAAAATAGAGAATCTCTCGTACGAGAATATTTTGACTATATGATCGATGTCCTTATCTCATCGATTATGCGTGAAGATGAGTCTATTAAAATGAAAAATATTTTCGTCTCTGGTGGTATATTTTCGTCTGCATGGATCGAATCCCTATTTTTCGATATACTTTCTACAAATATCGGATATGATGGAAAAAATCTTCATCTTGCAGAGGCCTCAATGATGGAAAAAATCTCACGAGAATATCTCATCACTCATGGACTCTCCCATCTCGGACAAGAGCTCCTTTACATAAAGAAAGATCCTATAATTCGCATACTTAGGTACACCCTCTATCACTATGAATAAGCTCATACTTCGACCAGACATGACTCTCATCCAAGCCTTGAAGGCTATGAGTGAACGTATCCATACTGGACCTACTCCTGTGCTTATAGACATGGGAGAGGTGAGCTTCCCTCTTACGCGGGACATCTTTCTTGTGATGAAGAAACGTTTCCGAATCGATGAATTTAGCCTTCTTCTTTCTCATGATTATGAGGTCGATATGGCGAGATCTATAGGGATAGGCGCTACTCTTTCTTGAGTTCGAGCTGAGTTTGATCGTGAATTCTCGAAGAAGAACATCGTCAAGCATAATATGAGTATGTGGGAATATTTTATCTATGAGCTGAAGCGATGATGAGAATATCTGATGTTTCTCTCCACTCGCAAAAGGTCGAAAGTCCCACTCCATAAGATAAAACGGCATTCACCCAATACTTTTCTCATAGTAACTGGGCTGATCATGTCACTTTCGCTTTTGGTATTTATCTTTCATTTTGCCGTATCCAAGACCTATGTCTCAGTCATCCCTCAGACGACAGTAAGACCTATCATATCCAATATTATTTTTAGTCAGGGAGGATCTGGAACCCTGCTCACAGAAAAAAATAGAGTGAAAATGAAGAAGATCGCTCTTCCTATCGAACATACTATGAAATTCACGATAGAAACGATCGATCCGAACTCTGCTATGAGTGCAGGAGGAAGACTCACTCTCTACAATGAACTCACAACAGTACAAACCCTCAAACCATCGACACGATTCGTCACAGAAGATGGACTCGTATATCGGACAGAATCTTGGATCAATGTTCCTGCTGCACGAAAAATCAATGGAGTGACTGAACTCTGATCGACTGAGATATATCTCAAAGCTGATCAAAATGATGAAGCAGGAAGGCAGATCGGATCTCGTGGTAATATCGTCACGGGGACATATCTCTCTATACCAGGACTTAAATTTAATAGAGATAAGGTCTATGCAAAGGCAAAAGAGAACTTCATCTGATGAACTGATTCGACCGTCAGGATCGTCACGGAGCCAGAAATAGAAAAATCAAAAGCCATACTCCATGAACAACTCAAGCGTATTGCACGTACGCAGTTCCAATCTTGGCTCGATACAGAAAATAAAAATAATGCCGAAAACTATAGTCTCCTCATGGCTGAAGCCATGACTCTCACGGGCGAAGTGATCTCTCTCGCTTCAGGACAGAAAATCGGCGATCCAGCGACCGAAGTCGAGATCAAGTGATCTCTCACAGCATATGCACTCATCTATGACCGGGGTGCCGTCATAGACTATCTTACGGGTATATTTCGTGAGAAGCTCCTTCTTGGTACTGATAAAGAGCTCGCCATCCACGAAGATACCCTTCGCCTTACGAATGTCATATCTCGTGAGCCTGATGACACCTCTATCAAGGCAACTATGGAGATGAATACGACGATCACTTATGATCTCGAGAACTCCTCGAATGAGCTCACACGGCGCATGAAAGTCATGATCGCATGACTCACCAAAAAAGAAGCGATAGATCGCCTCATCCAGGAGTGACGTGTCCATGAAGTCGCTATATCATTCTCTCCATTTTGGCTCACACGTGTATCATCGAATCTGGATAATATAGAATTCATCATAAGAAGATAACATGTCACTCTCCCAAGACATCGAATCTCGTATCAATATCCTCGATATCGTCGGGCGATATGTAGATATGAAGAAAGCAGGTATCAATTATAAGGCACTCTGCCCTTTTCATAGTGAGAAGTCTCCATCATTCGTCATATCCCCTCAGAAGAATATCGCGCATTGCTTCTCCTGTGGGAAGTGAGGTGGTCCACTGAAGTTCCTCATGGAGATCGAGAAAATCGACTTCCGTGAAGCGATAACGATCCTCGCGAAGGAGGCATGAGTCGAGATGAAGACTGACTTTCAGAAAGAGCGATCCGATGCAGGAGGAGACATCTATGCTCTCTATCGAGCCACTTCCGAGTGGTATCATGCGGCTCTCTACAAGAGCGAGAATACGAAATATCTCGACTATCTCCTCGGTCGATCGATGACCGAAGCGACGATCAAAAAATTCCAGCTTGGATGCTCGACTTCCCCACGAGATCTCTGGTTTCACTTGAAGGAAAAGGGATTCACTCCTCAGTTTCTTATCGACTCTGGGATATTCATCTCGGAAGGTCGTGATAAGTTTTTCGGACGGATCACTTTCCCGATCGCCAATAGTATGGGCCATGTGGTCGCATTCACGGGTCGAGTGCTTGATGCTGCTCTTCCGAAGTACCTCAATTCCCCGGCTTCTCATATCTTCGATAAGAGCTCAATCCTCTATGGACTCCATCTTGCGAAGCAGGCTATCTCGAAATCAGGTGAAGTCTATGTCGTCGAAGGTCAGATGGATACCGTCACTCTGCATGAAGCAGGTATAGAGAATGCTGTAGGTATAAGCGGAACAGCATTGACACTCGAACATATACAGATCCTCAAGCGCTTCACGAAGACCATCTACCTTTGCCTTGACTCCGATAATGCCTGAGTAAAGGCCACATTTGCCTCAATAGAGACCCTCGCGAATCAGGATATCGAAGTCCGTATCATATCAATCCCAAATGGCAAGGATCCTGATGAATTCATCAAGTCAGGATGAGACTTCGCGAGTCTCAAAAAAGATGCACTCTCTCCTATCGGATTCTATCTTGCAGAGTGAAGTCGTGAATATGATCTCAATAGTGTTATCGGAAAGAAGAAGCTTATCGAAAAGTGCCTCTCATTTCTGATTCCTATAAAATCCCAGATCGAGATCGATATGCATATCACTGAGATGTCTTCGAAGCTCGGCGTATCAAAAGACGCGATATTTGCTGAATATAAAAAATGATCTTTTGCTCGGGATACCAGATCAAGATATATGGTAAAAGAAAAGGAGATTGAGAATATGACATGAGATATCTTTTCTCCAAGTGAGCTTCTTGCAGGATATATCGTGAGCTATGATCTTTTGGACTTGTTTTTCCGAGAATTTCGATATACTCAAGAAGACCTTTCTCGAGAAGGGAATTTTTCGCTATTATCTGCTGTCATATCTGGCACTCTGCGTGATCCAGATGACGAAGAGCGACTGAAAATCATATCCCTCTCTCTCGAATCTACACATCCCGATGAGGATAAAGCTCAGATGCAAAAAGTATGCACTGATCTCCTTAAAAATCTCCATATAGAACTTCTCATAGCAGAAAAAAATAGAGCACTCGCACTCGGTGAGTCATTTCTTTCGGTGCAACAATCTCTGATCCAGAAAGCGCTCACTCTCGGTATTTCCCCGAGTGTTCTGAGATAGCGAGACTCCTTATCCTCGAAATGATACCTGAGGGAAATATATCAGATACAGCCTACTCCGTAATCCTACACATGTCCACTAAGAAAAAACAACCACCAAAAGATACTGCTATCGAAGAAATAGATCTTTCAGCATTTGATATAGATACTATCGATACACCTGTTCCAGCGCCTATATCATCATCTTCTCTTCCTGAGCCAAAAAAAGCTCTCTCTCAAAGAGAGCGAGATACATTCGATGATCATGCTCTGCCCCCAGATGAATGAAATACTGACACAGAAGAGGACCCCGTCATAAAAGACGAGTTCGATGATGATTTCGAGGATCCATTCGATGACGACGACGATACTCCAGAAAAGTGAGATGGATATGTCTGACCGAAGGATTTTTTCACGGATAAACGTCGCAAAAAAAATCTCAAAAAATTCCTCGATGTGACTGTTCCACAAGAATACCTCGAAGGCATGACGGAGCAGATGCAACTCCTCTTCAAAAAATGAAAAGCTGAGTGACGTCTCGTCTATGATGAAGTGATGACTGCACTCCCTCCAGGAGATGACATCGAGCTTATGGATGAAGTATTCTCTCGTCTGGCAAAGCTCGGTGTCGAGCTCGTCGACTCACTCGAACATGATGAGATGTTCCGAGATGCAGGAAAGAAGAACCAAGATGTCGACCTTTCTGAGATCTCAGATGATTCGATTCGTATGTACCTCAATGAGATCGGACGATTCCCACTCATCGATGCCGAAGAGGAAGTCCGTCTCGGTAGACTCATCCAGAAGTGAGATCAGGAAGCCCGCAAACGTCTTGCTGAAGCGAATCTCCGTCTCGTGGTCTCGATCGCGAAGAAATACATGGGGCGTGGGCTCGGGCTCCTCGATCTCGTCCAAGAAGGAAATGTCGGACTCTTTCGTGCGGTAGATAAGTTTGATCCGGATCGAGGATTCAAATTCTCGACCTATGCGACATGGTGGATCCGCCAGTGAGTGACTCGTGCGATCGCCGATCAGGCGCGGACGATCCGCGTACCGGTACATATGGTCGAGACGATCAATAAATTCAATCATACCTATCGTCGTCTGACCCAAGAGCTTGCTCGTGAGCCACTCATGGAAGAGCTCGCACTCGAGCTCGAGATGGATGTCCGTAAGGTCCGACAGATCATGCGAATCTCCCAAGATATCCTCTCTCTCGACTCCCCTGTGGGTGGTGAAGAAGATACGACTCTCGGCGATTTCGTCGAAGATGATAAATATCTCACTCCTGAGAAAGCGACGAATCTCTCAATATTAAAAGAAAATCTCTATGAGATGCTCGACTTCCTCACTCCCCGTGAGAAGAAGATCATCGTCATGCGATTCGGACTCGATGGGGGTGAGATGCATACTCTCGAAGAAGTCGGGAAAGAGTTCGGTGTGACGCGTGAACGTGTCCGCCAGATCGAAGCGAAGACTCTCGAGAAGCTCCGCACACATCCGAGTGCTGATAAGATCAAGTTTTTCCATTAGTATTCTATTGCAAATTTTTTCTAAAAGAAATATTCCTTATATCTATGGGGAATATTTCTTTTTGGATTCTTCAGAATTACGACTAGAATAAGAAAAAATCTCGTCAAGAGAAATTCTTTCGTTTTCATCCTCTCATTCTTTTCTCCATGTCATCGTCAGCGGCTACTATGTGTGAGCGGTGTGACTGACTCTGCTGTCGATCCTATGATATCTTCGATCATACGACATGACTCCTCGTGAAGCGAGCAGGAGTGAAGTGTGGATATCTCGATATCAAGAATCGATGTCGCATACATACGACGCGAGCGAAGCATGCTGGCTATCGAGACTCTTGCGAGATCTATGACTGCATGGAATGATGACCGATCGTCACGATATTTGCTCGAAGGATAGCTGAAGATTATGAACATAAGTATGCTATCATCTCCTCCCTTTTGGAGACGATTAGAATCAGAGTTGAGGCGAGCCCAATAGATCGTGATGCGATCCTCGACTTTGTCGCGAAGCTTCTCAATAGCATAATAATCGATGAATCCCTCATGCTCTCGGTGAAAGTAGCGAGAGTGAAGATCGAGCGGTGGGGGCAAAAAATAAATTCCTAATAGAAAGCTCTATTTATAGATCTGAAGTTTCGAATTATTGGAGCATTAGGGATTACTATCTCAGCGCTATATTCTTTTCATAGAGTATTTCATCACAAGAATTCTGCAAGAGTTGTTCCTGAGCCCCAGTAATTTCCAAAGCCTAAACTCTCGACCCTATTATTAAGCACAATACTATCTCATGGGACCTCAACAGCAATATAATTACAAGTATTTGGTGGTCTTTCAGGTCGAAAGTAGAGTGCTCCTATTCTCAACTCTTGCGTTTGTGTATCTAACCAGTAAATGCATCTACGACGAATTGTTTCCTTTAAATCAATAACTCAATTATTTGCTTGAACTTTTAAACTCTGGAGTCACGTTTGACATATTCTTTCAAATTCAAGAACCTCATGAGGTCACACATGAAATACTTCAAAATAATCCATAAGATTATTTCGTCAGTATCTCATGCCCTGTCTCTGTGACGAGGATCGTATGTTCCCACTGTGCTGAGAGAGAGCCATCTTTCGTGCGTACTGTCCAGTTATCTCGGTCGAGCTTGGTCGCGTATTTCCCGGCATTGATCATGGGTTCGATCGTGAATACCATACCAGCCTGCATCTTGGGTCCACTATTTCGATCAGCCTTGTGATAGACATAGGGTTCCTCGTGGAATTTCACACCTACTCAGTGACCCGTATATTCACGGACGATAGAGTATCCTTGACCTTCAGCATACTTCGATATCTCATATCCGATATTTCCGAAAAAGTTCCCAGGTCGTACCTGATCTATACCGATCATCCAGGCTCTCTTCGTGACATCGACGAGTATTCGGGCTTTCTCACTGACTTCCCCGACCATATACATACGCGAAGCATCCCCGAAATACCCATCGACTATCGTCGTGATATCGATATTGAGGATATCTCATTCCTTGAGGGTCTCATCAGCTCGGGGGATACCATGACAGATGACATCATTGAGAGATATACAGGTATACCTCGGGTAGCTGGTCTTCGATTTCCCCCAGACATTACCTCCCTGATAGTCGATACATGCTGATACTCATCCATTCGAGAGGATGAAAGTATTCATGATCTGATCGAGCTCGAGTGTAGTGATCCCTGGCTTGATATAGACTCAGATCATATCGAGGGTACGCGCTGTGAGATTCCCCGCTTTTCGGATTCATGCTATTTGCTCAGGAGTTTTGATGAGGATTTTGGACATGGAATAAGTTTTTTCGAAATTATGCTTGCAGTATAAGAAAAAGTGTATAATATGCAAGGCTCTTGCCTAGAAGAAAGTAACTCATATACTTTCTTTTTATGATCCCATATAGCAAAATCAGTACTCAGAAAATCAAGAAAATTATTAAACACTTTTGTACCGATGTTGATGCTACAAAAACAAGTGAATTACTGG
>JANNCQ010000059.1:0-18347 GCA_031386685.1 Candidatus Altimarinota bacterium
AAGCACTATTGACTCTGAATGAATGGAGCAACCCCGAAAGAAAAACTACAATATTTTAAGAAGTCTTTCCCCTATCTTATGCCCACACTCTAATGAAATGTAAATGTAAACTTGATTCTGCAACAATACAGATATTGACAATAAACAGTAAGTAAGTAAAAAGAACATATAGTAATATATGATCTTTTTTATGAATGCTCCTTCGTCACATCAATATAAACTAGCAATTAGATGAAAACTGAGAATTCCAATCACTGGTTCTGGAGAGAAATATGAACGCTATCTGAAATTCGCACAGGTTATCAACTCTATTTTTATAGCAGATGTTTGGAAAGACTGGGATGATCACTTGGAGCATCTTGTGAACTATCATAAAGATCCAAATCAAAACCAGAATCTTCCTCCATGGCTCGAAATATCATGAGATCCTCGAATAGTGAGTCCTAGGACTACGACGTTTCTTATAATTTGCTTGATTCATTTCTGAGAATATCATGCGAGGAAATACACCGAGGAAAACAAAAATATCATAGATTATTCAGAGATTGAGGATATTGTAGGATGATGGGCGAATGCGTGCGAAACTGGGAGGCACTCCTTTTGGAATTTTAAGATATTTCTTGGAAGAGGTATTCCTGAGCCTCATGAACTCGATATAGTCGAAATTCTACAAATTACACGTTCTTCAGCCATGCTCGATACGCACACATTCAATAGATTTAGTCTAAGAAATTATATAAGATGAGATGATTGATATTTAGAGCATAACTATAATGGGCATACTCCTGAGTATATTCCTGCAGAAAGAGTAGGATGTCCAGCAGTAAGGAGATACCTGTGAGTGAACTGAGATTTTACCATTTTTGACGAATTATTTGCTAGAATTTGCGCTATTTATGGATATAATCCTATTCAAAATATCCGTGAAACCGTTTCACAATCCACTGTACAATTATGTCCACACCGCAAATAGGAACACTCTCTATCGTCTCCACTCCCATCGGGAATCTCGAAGATATCACTCTTCGTGCAATCCGTACTCTGAAAGAAACAGACTATATCGCCTGTGAAGATACTCGTGTCACAGGACAGCTTCTGGGGTACTATAATATAGAAAATGGCGGACGACTCCTCTCATTCCACTCGCACTCATGATTCTTGAAGATGGAACGGATCATCGAGCTACTACGAGAAGGGAAGCATGTAGCACTCGTATCCGATGCAGGAACTCCTGGGATTTCTGATCCAGGATTTGTCCTCATACGTCGTGCAGTCGAAGAGGGGATTACGATTGTTCCAATCCCCGGTGCTTCTGCTGTCCTCTCGGCACTTGTCGCAAGTGGGATCGACTGCCATCAGTATCTCTATCTCGGATTCCTGCCGGTGAAGAAGTGACGCCAGACGATGCTCAAGTCTCTCGTAGAGAAGGATTATACTGTCGTGGTCTATGAATCCGTTCACCGTATAGAGAAGACCCTCGAAGAGCTCGGGCAATACCTCTGAGAAGACCATCATATCGTGGTTGGACGTGAGATCACGAAGAAGTTCGAAGAGTTCAAGCGAGGAACTATCGCAGAAGTAAAAGATTACTATAAGTGAGAAGGGAAGGTGAAAGGGGAGTTTGTACTCGTTTTTTAGGACTCACTCCATCCTATTGCATGTGGAATCTTCCGATTATCGGGATATCCTTTATGGGAATTTCCACTGATGATGATATCTCAGAATACAATCTGTGAAGATCCACTCGAATCGAGCTTGATAGAAGAATTCCGTGTACATCCCTCAGTGAGGAGTATGCGTTCAGCGGAGTACTCTGAGAGGGAGCGCGTAAAAAAGATCAGTACCTTATCAGAGATATTTTCACTATTAGGATTTTTTAGACAAATATAGGTACGCCCAATATCTTCAAGTGGAAAGTGTGGGGTATCGAGAGAGAGGCTTACGAAAGCAAAATTTCCAGAAGTATCACGAAGATTTTCCCAAGAATAGTTGAGGATCTGAGCATATCATGAACCAAACGTGATGATTTTTTTGCTTTCACTCCGATTATCCGCTCATGCAGTATGTACTTGTCATCCTTCTTTTAGTCCGAAAGAAAGGGGAGTAGGATTTTTTTTCGGATCAAAAAACTGTCCATTTATAGCAAGCATGATGGGAAGTTGACTGTCATTTTTAAGTTCTTTGAGTGATTTTTTGGGGTAGAGAGGCTCTCCTGTAGACTCATCCCACTCTATAGGAGTACCGAGTGATACAACTTGGATAGAGTGTGTCAGATTCACTTTTACCATGTATATATCTTTGAGTCGACTCTCATAGAATTCCATTGATGGGGACTCTGCGATACGTATATAAGGATTTTTTCTTTGGATGAGAGATTTCCTGATGCTCTTGATCGGAGCAACTTCGCGGAAAGGATTCGTGATAAAAAGTGGTGATACGACGAAAACCCCCGAAGCGCCATGAGCAGATCAAACAAAAATGAAAAATACTATAACCAGTAAAAGAAGTTTATTCATAGTGTTTGAATCATAGGGATAAGTTTTCATTTCACAATATTTTTGTTGGATCTCTTGAAAAAAGAGTTTTTTCCATATAATCACGTCACCCGAGCTACAACTCGCATTTTTATCTTATAGCTACAACTATATATGGTCTCTCAGCTCAACGCTCGGCATAAGCCGAAGTACTCACTTTTGACATTTTATAAATTCGTCGATATACCCGAAGATGAACTCGATATGATAGCACAGGAGCACCTCGACTTCACTCGAGATATCGGACTGAAATGAAGAGTCTATATCGGAACAGAGGGTATCAGCTCTACGGTGACAGGGAACCAGTGACAGTGCTCCGCATATAAGAGATTCCTTAAGGATTCGAAATACTTCCAAGATATAGTCGATATCGATGCTAAATCCACTTCAGTAGATGATCACCAATTCCCTCGAATGAGCGTGAAAATCCGCAATGAGATCGTGACATTTGGAGTGAAAGTGACCGCAGAACAAGTAAAAAAGAACAAAAAAGAACTAACTCCAGAAGAATTCAAGGAAATACTCGAATCGGATAATCAAGATGAATATGTAATACTCGATATGAGAAATGACTATGAGTATAGACTCGGGCACTTTCGAAATGCTATCCCAGCAGGGACGACGAACTTCCGTGAAGTCCCGAAGCTCCTCGAACAATATGGAAAGTCCGCTCAAGGCAAAAAAGTCATCTGGTACTGTACGGGTGGTATCCGCTGTGAGAAGGCGGCAGTCCTCGGAAATGAGTCATCTGATACAGAATTCTACTCGATCCAGGGTGGTGTCGTGAAATATGTGAATACGTATAATGATGGTAACTGGCTCGGAAATCTCTATACATTCGACTGACGAGTCTCGACACAGGTCGGAGATAAGGATACTCATACGACGATAGGAGAGTGCCTTTATACATGAGAAAAAACTGATAATTGCGAAAATTGTCGCTATGCTCCATGTAATGCTCGTATGATCGCTACACCCTCTGCATATAGGAAGCACTTAGGATTCTGTTCACGCGAATGCTACGAACATGCTCGAACTGATGGACTTGTGAAGGTCGTCCCCTGGGATAAGATCGATTATTTCTCTCTCGGTCGGACTTGACGTGCTGATAGTTCGAAGAAAGATGAGATAATGAGTCAAATACAGAAACATCTCGATACCAAACTTTCGAAGATCGAGTGGAAACATGAGAACTCTCAGAAAGAGGAAGAGATAGTAGAGTGTTAAAACGTTCGAAACCCCCGCCTAAGCGAGGGTTTCTTTCTGCGGGAAAAGTTCATTGAAGCCAGATGTAGGCTCCTCCAATACTCAGAAGCGTGAAAAGGAGTATTACTCCATAGAACACGAAAGGGAGAACTTTCCTGACTATGCAACTTCTTTCCCAAACTTCTTTCTTTGGATAACGTGCCAGCACTCCTAGGCACGTAAGAATGAATATTCCGAAGAACAAGCATCCAAGTAGCCAAGAAGCGAATAGCATCATTCTCTCAAAAAAAAGACCAATAACGACGAAGAGACGTAAATCTGTCATGATTGATGAACCTTTTCCCACTCCACCTCACCGTGAATGGGAGAATCTTGACCGCGGTGACGGTTGGACGAAAGCCCGAAATTCCCCAGCCACTTATGAGCTGGACATATATACTGTACTTTTATGGAAAAAATATGTCAAATATTTGCGAGAATAAGAGAAATATGAGAGAATAGCAGTAATATTACTATTATTAAATGAACGAGAATACTATCTCATTAGGTTTTCTAAATATTGCTGCATGATTCAATGGCGCTCGATATAATGCTGCTGGATCTACTCAATTTTTTTGATCAAAAACTCCGAATGCAGTATATAATAATCCCGATACCGATATTTGACCGATGGTTAAACCATTTTTAAAAGATTGATTAGATACCTTAAGCTTCAGTGAAGTATTTGGTTTAAGGCAAAAAGAAGAGCTCACAAGAATGCTAGAAAGGTATGGATATACAGTGTATGCTACAGATGCATTTGAGATGTGGAGCCAATCAGTGAAGTGAGAACATCTCTATAACGTAGTGGGTATAAGGGAAGATCGAATATGAAGTCCAATAACAGTTAAACATCAGGGATTCAGGAGTGAGCGATATTTATCAGGTATAGCTATATCTGCTAGATATTTATTATCTGATGCTACTTGAGAATGAGAAAGGACAAAAGTCAGACAAGCAAGGCATCTCTACAGTAGATTAGCCAGTGGGATTTTAGATGGAGCTATCTCAATATTTGAATTTGAAAAGTCCACACTTGCCACCTGACATGTTCATAGATTTAATTCAAAGGTGCGTGATTTCATACAATGAAATATATCCGAAAAACCCTTCGTATTACTAGGAGATATGAATGTGCCTCATGGCAAGAAGATTCTCACAGAACCTCCATTTAATACAATAGATTGGAAAAACTTAGTCCATGCGGAAGAGAGAACTTTTGGTTTTGTAGATTGATTGGATTTAAAAGATCGTATAACTCTCTTTACAGCACATATGCAACCCGATGTATTGATTGTAAAAGGTATAGTAGGGGCTATGGTAAGATTTTACCAAACTCCTAGTGATCATAATGGAATATGAGCTACTCTTACCTTGCAAGAAAATAAAACTACCTCCCAAGCTTCACGATAAATCTGACTCATTTTGGTTTATTTTTCTCGACTGAGAGAGATCCCCGATGGAGACGGGCAATACGATCGACGATAGAGAGTCCTATACCCATACTTTTATCGCTTCCTGTACGAGCTTTATCGACACGATAGAATTTTTCTTTTACGAAGAGGAGTTCCGAGTCAGGTATCCCATGACCATTATCAGAAAATTGTATGATGTACTCTTTTTCTTTTTTTTCATACTGGATATTGAGAAGTGTACTCTCTCAGGCATACTTGATGTAGTTCGAGAAGATATTATGAAGTATTTGGATATACATGTTTTTATCCATACTGGTCATCGTATCTGATGGGAATTCGACAGAGAGAGACTGATCTTTTTTTTGGAACTGAGGGAGATACTCCTGCATGATCTCTTCGGTGATCTTGCGAAGAGAGAAGCGCTCGACCTTCACCTGATCGAATATATCATGAGTGAGTGACTCAAAATCCATGATCTTTCCCGTGATACTCGTCAGTCGAGAGAGCTCATTCTGGAGGAGGGGAAGGGTATCACGATCGAGCTTCATCATGCCATCTTCGAGCGCTTCGATATAGCACTGGACAGCTGTGATGGGGGTACGGATCTCATGTGAGAGGTCCGAGAGGAACTCAGTACGAATCTTTTCTTGGATCGAGAGAGATTTATGAAGATTATTGATAGTCGATATGAGTGGCATGAATTCGTTTTTCCCACTATATCGTATCGTGCCATAGCGTTTACGATCGATGATATTTTGGATATTCCCGATGATCGTACCGATAGGACGAAATATGGATCGAATCCAGAGAAAATACCCAAGAAGTACGAGAAGGAGCCATATGATATTCACGAGTACTATCCCTTGGAGGATATTCGTCACGAAGCGTCACTCGATCGTATCCTTCCCGAAAGACCCGAGATCAAATGTAGGAAATATATTCTTCTCAGAAGAAGACAAGGGGATCGATATCATCGTATCTCCAGAGCTATTTTGGTTCGACATATAGAGCTCAGGGTTTTTCGAGATATTCTCTATGGATGTCGAGAGATTCGAAAGCTCGGAGAGTATAGCGAGATACTCTGCTTGATCACGCTTATCTAGCCTTCCGATCTGGAGAAGTGCACGGATCCTATCTGGATCAGGAGTATCTTGATTATTCGTCTGAGCGAGTTCTGTGATATAGACATTGAAATACCGCTCCGAAAGTATCTGAAAAGCTCAGATATTCACGACTGCCGTCAAGACGAGGATGATCCCTGTGATAAGGGGAATACGATATGAGAGATACACAAACTATGATTTATATATATAAACAACAGTATAGTAACTTTAGGGTTTCAGACAAGCAGATTTCTGTGATTTCTCGGTGAGCTTCGGGTTGCTTTTTCTCGAGTTTTCCATATCCTGTCTTTATTATCATCCTTCTATTTCTATGACAGTCCGTACTCGACTTGCGCCATCTCCTACGGGATCTATCCATATCGGTAACCTCAGAACGGCACTCTATGCATATCTCTGGGCTCGCCATAATCATGGACAGTATATCATCCGTATCGAAGATACCGATCGTACTCGACTCGTAGAAGGCGCTATCGATGCTATACTCGATGTACACGATATACTCGGGATCACTCCCGATGAGAGCGTGAGGCATGGTGGAGACTATGGTCCCTATATTCAGAGTGAGAGACTCCACCTATATGCACCACGACTTCATACCCTCTGTGAAGAGGGTACTGCGTATTATTGCTTTTGTACGAGCGAAAGACTCGATGCACTCAAAAAAGAACAAGAAGAACTCCATCTTCCCCCACGATATGATGGACACTGTCGACATATCCCCCTAGAAGAAGCAAAAGAGCGTATAATAAATGGTGAGAAATATACGATACGCCTAAAAGTACCAAAAGCCGAGAAAATAGTATTTTATGATCTCATACGTGGACGTATAGAATTCAATACTTCAGAAGTCGACGATCAAGTACTCCTCAAATCTGATGGATTTCCGACCTATCATGGAGCGATCGTCCTCGATGACGAAGCGATGAAGATCACACACGTGATGCGATGAGAAGAGTGGATCAGTTCTATACCGAAGCAAGTACTTGTCGCAAGAGCCCTCGGCATCACTCTTCCAGAATATGCTCATCTGCCAAGCGTGCTCGGCAATGATGGCAAAAAACTCTCGAAACGTACGGGTGATGCCTTCGTCACAGACTATCTCGCACGATGATATCTCCCCGATGCACTTCTGAATTTCTTATCACTTCTCTGATGGCATCCAAAGCAAGATGAGGAGATTATGAGTATGGCTGAGATGATCTCAAAATTCGAGATCACTGACGTCCATAAATCTGGAGCTATCCTCGATCCGATCAAGCTCGACTGGATGAATGGAGAATATATCAAACGCATGGAACTCTCAGAACTTCATACGAAGCTCTCGAAATACCTCGAAACCTACGAAAAAGATTTCTACCGCGATGTATTCTCTCTTCGTGAATATACCTTTAACGAAAAAATCATCCGCGAGCTCCAGACGCGTATGAAGCGATTCGATGAGTATAGAGAATTGACGACTTCACTCTATGGGAATGCGAAAGTACGAAGAGATCTCCTCATAAATCCGAAGATGAAGATCGAATCGGAGTCAGATGCTCTCACTTCAGTTGCTTGGGTACGTCCCTATATAGAATCAGGGGATTATACTTCCATCGAAACACTCAAGACTCCTATACTCGAAGCTATCTGAGAAAGTGGGAAGAAAAATGGGCAAATCCTCTGGCCGCTTCGTATCGCACTTTCTGGAGAAGAATTCTCACCAGGTGCATTCGAACTCGCCTATATCCTCGGAAAGGAAGAGTCTCTTCATCGTATCGATGCCCTCCTGGCAGAAGATACGATCTCATAGTTATACTATATACTCCCTCCCTCTATTCTCATAACTCAATCCTAAAATGCTCTACTCTATACTCAAAACCATCATCGACACCACGATCGTACAGTATACTTGTCAGAATTGTCAGGGAAAAATAGATGAGAACTCCGTGACGATCGGTGAGACCAATGAGAATCAGATACACCTCGACATTACTTGTCATCACTGTCAGTCACATGCCCATATCCATGCAGAAGTAGCAAATGTCCATGCACAGATAACTCATAGTCATACAGGATGACTCAAGGATAAGCCGTCTCTCAAGAAAAATGAAAATGCCCTTAAAGATGCTGATATACAAGCCGTGACGGAAAATCTCCAGAATATCCAATCGGTAGAAGATCTTCTCAAATAATCTCCTCTTTTTTTGGGTTTCTCGAATCTCGAAGTTACTCATCTTATTATTTCTTACTATGTTTACGAAGCTTTTTGCTCTCTTTATACTCATCGGAGTTCTCTATACTGGAGCTATCTTCATCATCCCTGATGTAGCTGATAGCTATGGTATGAAAAGTTGGAATGATACGTTACGATGATTTAAATCAAAACTCGATACTGATACTGCTCATTTTTCTTCTGGGTCAACCCTCATCGATAATATCACCGATATAGCTCGGCCATACATCGATGAAACAAAAGCTGTCACAAAGCAGGTACAAGAAACAGTGACGATAAAATCCATGCAAGTAAAGCAAGCTGCAGACTCAGTAGAAAAAGCATATCAGGCAGTAGAGTGAGCAAAAAAAGACGTACAAAAGCTGACAGAATTTGGATCAGGTTCACGAAAATAGAAAATGGTTTCCATATTTAGTATAAATTTTTTTATGGCTTTCGAAAGACGACGTATTCAGACTCAAAAACCAAGGAGTTTCAAATTCTGACTGACTATTTTGGTATTTCTTCTGATTTTTATTATAGGATTTTTCTGGGTAAAGTGAGTCGGGGAGATCATCGTAAAGTCATGAAGCTATACCCTCGGAAAATGAGTTACTATGAATCAGATCCCTGAGATACTCTGACTCACTATAGAGAGTACTCGTTATAAGCTTTGGCTGAGATACTTTGCTCCAACACTCCCAAAACTCCAAACTGGTACATATAAGATACCCAAAAGTACAACCCTCGTGAGTGTTATAGAGGAAGTTCTGACGAAACCTATATATACTGATATCACGATCACGATACTTCCCGGATGGAATATGTATGATATCGACTCCTATCTCTCCGATAAAAATATCCTTCCTACTTGAGAATTTCTCATCGCTGCTCGCGATAACTTTGCATCATTTAGGGAGAAGTATGATTTTCTCCAGTGAACAATGAGTATGGAAGGATTTCTCTATCCTGACACCTATCGAATCCTCCCGACTGCTGATGCCTATATGATCATAGATAAGCTCCTCGGTGAATGGGAAAAGAAAATCAGAAGTACCTATAGCAAGCTTGGAGCCTCAGCCTACGAGAATCTCATCCTTGCTTCTATCGTCGAAAGAGAAGAGCGAAAAAGCTCTGAAAAAGCAAAAGTCGCAGATATCCTCGCAAAGCGTGTGAAAGAGTGAATAGCGATGTGAGCCGATGCTACGGTCTGCTATGGGTACGCTAAAACTCAGAAGCAATGTACCCCCACATTTATAGGGTCAGTCATCGGGATCAAAAATCCATATAATACGAGAAACAAGCAAGGGTATCCTCCGACCCCTATATCAAGTATTTCTTATGACACATGGGAGGCCGTACTTCGGGATGATCCAAGTCCGTATTACTATTATCTTCATGATGCTGATGGAGTCATCCACTACACCAAGACGAATGCTGAACATGCACAAAATAAGCAAAACTATATCCAATAAAACTTACATACTTCTTACTGTATAAGTGTATAACTTCTCTAATATAATCCATATACCTATGATCGAGAGGCTTAATCAATGGCTCTTACCACTTGAAATACTCATACAAAAATATCGTAAATATATATCAATATTTATCCTCTTCTGAGCATTTTGTTCGGTCTTTTATATATTCGATGAATCTTCGGTAACAGAAAGTGGTAGCAATGCTCTCTTGATTCTCTGGATTATCCTCTGGCTACCGATTGTTGCTCGTGTCATATGACTCAAGATAGCGAAGCTCCTGCTTCCTCTACGCAAAGAGCTCGGTATACTCATGTGAATACTCGCACTCGTACACGGAAGTCGGTTTTTTCTCTCGAATCCTGACTTCATATGGACAAGAGATTTTTGGTATTTCGACTGACAGATAAACTTTCTTGCATTCGGATTTTTCGCGCTTCTTCTCTCCCTTCCACTTACACTTACCTCGAATCTCTATAGTATGAAGAAGATGGGGAAATGGTGGAAACGACTTCATCGATCCGCATATCTTATTGCTCTTCTCACAGTCATCCATGTGGTACTTCTGAAGTGGAGTCTTTATTTTGAGTTTGCTCCCGTTCTCATTTTAGTAGCCTATTTGATAGGAAAGACTCTTGAATGGAAAGGTATTTCCCTCCTACAAAAGCAAAAAGATAACTCCTACCCAAAATGACAAAAGTACTACTGTGTTCCTTGTGGATATATCTATGATCCTTTAATTTGAGATGAAGATAGTGGTATCCTTCCTGGAACAGAATTTAGAGATATTCCTGACGATTGGCGATGTGTAGTCTGCGGAGTGACAAAGAGTGATTTTCTCCCCTACATTGAAAATGAGATCATCCCGACTCACGAAGCTATAATTACAAATAAAGTTCTCCTCAATTCTACTACCCTTGAACTCACTATAGAGTGTGAAGAAGATATCATGAGTGAGCCTGGGCAATTTATGAGTTTTGTGTGGAAAGATGCTCTCTGAGAATTCATCCGACAGTACTCTATTGCAGAAAAAGTATGAAAATCTTTTATATTTACAATAAAGCTCAGTGAAGAATGAAGAGGTTCTAAGCTCCTCAGGGAAATCCCTATTGCAACAAAAATTCATATAAACTGAGTATTTGGAACTTTTCTGATAAAAGAAATAAAAAATCCAAAAATATTCATAGCTACCGGCACTGGACTTGCACCAATATATAATATGATCAGATCATTGGAGCATTCTCCGCTCCAAAGCAGAGTATACTTCAGTGTCGCCAAAAGATCTGATCTTTTTTATGAAGATAGGCTAAGGGCAATAAAAAATATAGAACTTCATATTTGTACGACCCGAGAAGAAGTCGACTGATGTACTTTTGGAAGAGTAGATGTAGATACTATCGAGGCAGACACTGAGACTGAGTGGTATCTCTGTGGAAATCCAAGGATGATAAGTGAAGCAAGAGAAAAACTCGAAAAGCGTTGATTTACAAAAATATATACTGAAGAATTTTCGTAAGGATTCTTATATTTTTATGCATTATAAAGCTCTTCTGTCGAGCTTTTTTTGTATTCTCCCTTGGTAAATATACTCCTTCATATACACTAAGGGGTATCCTAATTTTCTATTTTTATGACATCGAATGTCCTCAGTAATATTTTTAATAATCTTTTAACACTCAACGAAAAAACCCTCGATGCATTTTTCGATGATGTACGAGATAGCTATAAAGAGCTCAAAAAAGATGGAGATATCGATAGTCTCAAAGTTCTCCGAAACCAACTTCATACAATACGTGAGATTCAGTGAGGTGCAGTACGCAAAAAAAGTAAAGATGAGTATCGTAGACTTGTGGATACAATTGATGATATAGATGAACTCATCCTTGCGTTCGAAAAAGAAACGATTAAGGAAGTAGTACTCGTCGATGTCCTGAAGAAATATCGCAAACAAAATACCCCACTCAAAGTACTCCCTCCTGAAAAAAAGAAAACACATCAACTTGTCGCTATCAAAAAATCTGAGATCACCTATGAAGAAGAGATGCTCATGCTCCAGCTCGAACTCGTAAAGCTCCAGAAATATATCGGAGAAAGCGGACAAAAACTCCTCATCATCTTTGAAGGGCGTGATGCAGCAGGGAAGTGAGGAAATATCAAAAGATTCATGGAAAATCTCAATCCACGATCTGCAAAAATCGTAGCACTGATGAAGCCGACTGATGTCGAAAAAGGACAATGGTATTTCCAGAGATATATCTCCCACCTTCCAAATGCTGGAGAAATGGTATTCTTCGATCGTTCATGGTACAATAGAGCATGAGTCGAGCCAGTAATGGGATTCGTCGGAAAAGCTGAATATGATTCATTCATGCTTGATGTGCCGGAACTCGAAAAAATGCTCGTGAAGTCTGCTGGAATCAAAATTATCAAGTTCTACTTCTCAGTATCGAAAGCCGAGCAAGCGGCTCGCTTCGAAGAACGTCGTACGAATCCACTCAAGCAGTTCAAACTCTCTCCCATCGACCAATTCTCTCAGAAACTCTGGGATCGATATACTATCGCTGAATATGAGAATCTCTCTCGTACTCATACGAAGTGGGCACCCTGGACGATAGTCAATAGTGATGATAAACAGGCTTCTCGTATCAATGCTATGAAGTATATCCTTTCCCAATTTGGCTATCCCGATAAGATCAAAGCAGAGAAGCTCGAAATCAGTGATGATATTATCATCTCTGGAGAAGAAAAAGTAAAGATTCTAAGAAAAGAAGTAGATGGCAAGAAGGGATTATTTGAGTAAAAATTGACATATAATAAAAAATGTTATAATAAAGTATAACATTTTTTATTATGCAACTCGTAATTGTCGATAGCCCGCTCTGAAGTATTGCTCGAAAAACATTCGATAAACTCTCTAATAAGAATCGGAAGAAATGAGCTCTTTATATTCCGAGATTTGCAAATATTGCTTGATATGAGTATGGCATAAATGACGATGACCTCTCATGATTATTACGTCAGAACATAAGTTCACTGGTTGCACTCATAGAGTGAGCAGAAACTGATAAGTATACACAGGTTTTTATATCATGATCACCGGTAACGTATCTTGCATTTTCACAATTAAAATGAAGAAAAGTAAGCGAGGAAGTGCGCTCTGACTATGAAAGAGTGATGAGTGCTCTCGCAGGAATCACTGAAGTGAATCTTGTATATCCATCTCAGTGATTGACCCTAAATCCAAGAAAAGGACTCATACTTCCTTCTGAACTTTCTACGATGACTCACTTACTCTCTGAAGGATATGAGCAATATTTTTGAAGAGATGCGATCAGAAATATCGATTCACAAACTTAGAGTGCAATATGCCTTCCTGCTACATATCCGCTCGCCCAACATATTTGTAGGGAGAAACCTCACGTATATCCATCTACATTCAGAACCTCTCCTGCGAAGTAGAGGTTCTTGTGTATTTTAGACTCCATAGTCTCTGGATCGATCTCATCTGTATCGACTCATCCTGCCGTCACAAACTCATCTCATGGACGACGTTCGAGGAGTGTCAGTGTTATTCCATCGCCGAGAAGCTTCGATATCTTCTCTCTATCTATACGAGCGATTGAGCCTACGAAAGTCTCGGAAATATGAGGAAAATATTGCTGTATAAACGCTTCTGCGAATCTTCGTGGAAGCTTTTCAGAGAGGATACTTGCGATGAGTTTCTTCGGATGATTTTGGAATTGGTCTTTCAAATAGTATTCCCAGTCAGAAAACTTCATATTCGACAGGGGAGTGAATGTGATACTTTTATGACTTCATTTCTCTATTTTCTCGAATGCAAAATGTGAAGAAATCATGAACGTCAGCGGTCAAGACATCCCAAAATGCGTAAGAAGGAGGGGTCAAACGAGCTCTCCAATTCGTGCAGATTCAAATGCAAGACCTGAAAGAGCATGAAGCCACGACTCAAGAGTCAGGAAACTCGAGAGAGAGGGTCAGAGATTCGTGACACTATGTCCAAGTGCCCGAGCAAAGGCATATCCATCTCACGATGATCCAGTATGGCTATACGCATTTCCTCATGTAGCAATGAGGAGGATATCCGCTTCATACGATCATGTGGAAGTAATTATAGAGAATTTCTGGATATCATCTTTTCATCCGTTTAAAAGACTTGGCATAGTCTTTTCTCCAATATTATCTCGAAAGAGATCCATTTGAGATGAAAGAAGTGAAACCTCCTTAACACCTTCACCATAGTGGAGCGATACCCTATCACGATTTTTGGCAAATATATCTTCGAATACTCCTACGATATCTCTCCCATCATCAGAAACTGGAAATACTCGAAGATCATCCTGAACTTTGAGTGGTACTCCATGTGATTCGAACCAGTCTCGACACTTTCCAGAAGAGAATTTTCACAGAGATTTTCTGATGAATTCCCAGCCACGAGTATATTTTGTAGCAAGTATTTTTCGATCTTCGATAGAAGTTGTCACATTGCACCTTCATCATCATGAGATGATCACTTTTTTTCCTGGAGAAAGATTTTTCTCAAAAAGATGAATATGATATTCTTCTTTCCGATTTTCCAGGAGAGCAGCTGCTGCCATAAGGCCAGCGGCTCAAGCTCAGATGATGATGATATGCTTCATATAAAAAAGTATACTGAATTTTATTTCTTTCTATAATCCAATTCGAAAATAATCTCTTCATTTGTCACAATTTTTCTATATACTCGTCTTATAATTGTATCTCATACATGCAAAGCGGAATTCTCGAACAAGTAAAAATCTGAGATATGAGTGCTTTCGGTGCACTCTATGACGAATCGTATGATCGAGTATATCGATATATTTTTCATCGTACGCTCGATACCACGCTCACAGAAGATATCATCAGTGAAGTATTCACGAAATCCCTCAAATCTATAAAAAAATTTCGATGAACGACAGAAGGAGAATACTATGCATGGATATTTCAGATCGCATATACGACCATCATCGACTCTTCGCGAAATGAAATCGGTATAGACTCGCTCGAAGAGATCGAGTGGGAACCACGATATGAAGAAGAAAAGGGTAAAAACCTCGATAGAAAAGATAAGCTCGCTGAAGTACTCGAATATATGAAAACCCTTACTGAAAAAGAACGTACCATAATCACGATGCGCATCTGGGATGATCTCTCATATGAAGAGATCGCGACAATCACCAAAGAGTCAGAAATAAATATCAGAAAAATCCTCTCTCGCAGTCTCATAAAGATCACTTCCAATATATCAGCTCTCAGTATTATACTTTTCCTGATTCAACATGTCTGGTAAAAAAAATGACATCCTCACACCTCTAGAGTCTCTCATCGACGAAGAGAACAGGAAAAATGTGTCTAAAGCCATATCCCTCTTAGAAGGTCAGGTACCTCGCATAAAAATCGATAGGGAATATCAAAGAACACTCAAAGAATCATTGATATTACCAAAAAAACAGAAAATTTTTCTAAAAATGAATTTTCCTTGGTTCGCATTTATGTCGAGTATCGGAGTAATATCAACTTGTTTCATCGCAGCATTTGGTCTCTATAATATGTGGAGTAGCTCACGAGAATTTCCATCATCTGGAACTCATACGATCAAACCATCAAATACTATGTATTCTGAGGAAAAAGCCGAAAGATTCTCAGGGATGACATCTCCGGTAGAAAATACTGGAGAAAAAAATCTCTGAGAAAAAAGGATTTCCAATACGAAAATGCAGATAGACGCTGCAAGCTTCAAAGCAGAAAAATGATCTATAGATACTGAGATCACTGATATCCAAAATAATATCATGAATACCGATATGACCACTTCTTCACAGAAGCCCCCCTCTGCCGAATTACCAG
Source organism: Candidatus Altimarinota bacterium (assembly GCA_031386685.1). Classification (GTDB taxonomy): domain Bacteria; phylum Patescibacteriota; class Gracilibacteria; order BD1-5; family UBA2023; genus JAGOMW01. The sequence continues at coordinate 15,874 of JANNCQ010000059.1, forward strand.
AGATAATGCGATCAGTCCCAAAAGAAGTATCATCTACAGGTAACCCTACTGAAACAGGAATATCTGATATACAGGCACCAATTTTGAGTATATCTCCGTCTATCGCACTTTCGAATTCTCTCGCATCAAGTACAAGTTTTAGTTATCCGAGTAGCATGAAAGTATATAGCAAGGACACTCTATGGACAAGCTCTGAAATATCGAATCGATCATGAAGTGGGATCATCGAGCGAGAATTCGCTACTGAAAAGTATACAATCATAGCAAAAAAATATAACTCTCTCGCTCTCTGAAGAAAACTTAAAGCATCCGCCCTCATATATCTTCCCATGACGAAGATCTCGAGTGATACGTCTGAGTTCTACTATCTAGTTCCTGCCTTGGAGTATACGTTCGAGTGATGAGAGAAGATAACTCTTCCTCTCATTCGATGATATAAATACAATAATTAAAATAAGTACAAATGATATTGAAATATATTTGACTTTTATTAATAAAAGTATATAAATATATAAATATTCTTAATTTACTCTATTTATGAACTCATTCTTTGCGCGTCTTATCGGTCTTATATTTGTCATCATCCTGATATCTCCAGATGCATCAGCGAATCGTATCTACCAATACCAGAGACGCGCACCTATGCCCACTTATATCACGAGCCCTACATACCAGTATCAAGGTACGACTGCATCTACACTCACTTGTAGTAGCTATACGAGTGCCAGTGTCTGAGTCGGTACGCTTATCAATGGAGTCGTCGTAACGATAGATTCAACTGATTATATCCTCCAAAATTGTATCAAAAATACAGCTTGGCTTTCTTATTTTACTCGCTTCGGCAACACCGTGAACCTCAGTATTTCCAATACCACTCGTGGAGTACAAATAACAGCGACAAGCTACGATAGCGATACGATATCAAATCTCCAGAATGCAACATGGAAGAGTCTCATCACCGGAACTACTACAAACAGTAACTGAAATGGATATAGCTATAATCAATCTCCAATATACTATACAAATAATCAAGGATATAATACCAATACAAATGGTTACTATAATAACACTCCTCCTTTACCATACAATCAAGGTTATTATAATAATCAGCAACAATACTATAATCAAGGGTATTATAACACTTATCCTCAGAATACGTACTATATACAACCAACAAGAATCTATCGAACTGGAACATCTCTCTTTCCTAATACGAATCAGATGTACCGAGCTCTTACTTATATGTCAAATGGTGTAAAAATCACTCTCAGTAGTGCCGACTATACTACTATGCGATACCTTCAGGGGTACTCATTCGCGAGCCTCTTCACCGATCTCTCTGGAGTATCCCTCTCTACATCGAATATCTCATGAGGAGTAGAAGTGACCATCACAGCAGGTAGTAGCTCTACTGTCGAACAGATTCAGAAAGCTGGATATGCTCTCGTATATCAATAGAAAATCATCAAAAAATCCTCCTTCATTTTCTGAAGGAGGATTTTTTTGAATTTATATGGCAGTCCCACTTGGAATTGAACCAAGATCTACGGCTTTGGAGACCGCTACACTAACCATTGTGCTATGGGACTATGAGACAGAAGAATTATATAGATTAATGATTTTTGTCAATATTTGCCAAGAAAATCCCTCAAAAAAAGATAATATGAATAGAGGAAATCCCTTGCATTTTGTAAAGTTTCCTTATGATGTGATCATTACTTTTGCCCTTATGGAACTGATCATAATATTCTTTCTTACACTACTCAATGGATTTTTCGCTCTCTCTGAGATCGCACTTGTGTCCGCGAAAAAAAGTAAAATCGAACATCTCGCAGGTAGGGGAGACAAGCGAGCAAAGATCGTCCTCGAACTCCGAGAAAACCCCGAATGATTCCTCTCATCAGTACAAGTCGGGATCACGCTCATCGGTATCATCGCTGGAGCATATGGAGGATCTGCAGTAGCGGGGTATATCGGGCATATCATAGGAGCGATACCACTCTTATCAGGACATACTGAGTGACTCTCACTTCTCATCGCGATCGGCGGGATCACCTATTTTTCTATCGTGATCGGCGAGCTCGTCCCGAAGAGCATAGCTATGAATAATCCTGAGAGGATTGCCCTACTCTGTGTACCGATACTTATCTACTTCATGAAGATCACTCATCCATTCGTGAGACTTCTCTCATACTCGACTACTATCATCCTGAAGCTTCTCGGAGTACAGGATAAAGCCGAAGAGAAGATCAGCGAAGAAGAGCTCATTTCGGTACTGAAAACAGCAGGGAAGCAGTGAGTCATAAATAGAGAGGAAGGAGAAATGCATAATAATGTAGGCTCTTGCCTAGAAGATTTTAATAAAATTAAGATTTTCTAGGCTTTTTTATAAAAAGTTTTAATCATTCTAATGAGTTCTTTTTCAAGTTCAACTGTTTCTTTGGTATATCTCCATTCACACTCTTTTAAGTGGA
>JANNCQ010000060.1:0-3559 GCA_031386685.1 Candidatus Altimarinota bacterium
AAGCACTATTGACTCTGAATGAATGGAGCAACCCCGAAAGAAAAACTACAATATTTTAAGAAGTCTTTCCCCTATCTTATGCCCACACTCTAATGAAATGTAAATGTAAACTTGATTCTGCAACAATACAAATATTGACAATTATAAATAATAAATTACTATCATATTATGAGTGATCTCTACTGACGGTCGCTATTTCACGAGAGAAGATCTCAAGAAAGCGAAACATCACCAAACAAAAAAATGAATTTTCTGCGTGCAGAAGATGTTTTTGATCATTTGAAGGAAAAAATTGATGAGAAATATTGGGCGGATTATGATGAAGCAGTAAAAAATTTCGAAGACGAATTAAAATCAAAATTATCTATAAGTACGAACTATATCCTCTATCGAGCGAAATGAGACTATCTAGGTGCAAATAGAGAGTTTCAGAAAGTGGTCCGAGAGATCATGACGCAAGAGAAGGAACATAAGTTTATAAGAGTTCTACGAAAGATTTTTATCCGATCAGGACTCGCGGTCTGACTCCTTGATGGTGACTGGGAAGTCGAACGCAATGACGAAGCTCATAGTAAATCACTCGGCGTAAAATCACAGAAGGAGCTGACTCGCATGATTAGTAATCGGCTCACGAAAGCTCGATTAGGAAGGGGACAAAATACATCAGAAAAATTCGTCGCTGCTTCATTCGGTCCTGGAAATGGGAATAATATGCTCGAACTTGAGTGAAATAGTTCTCCAGCCTCGACTATCGAAAGTGGTTGAGCTCAATTAAATGATACAGCCACAGTTCAAGATGCGTGGAACTTCGTCGGAGTCTGTGATAAATTCTATTTCTCCTACATCACGCTCCTTGAAAAGTTCCTGAAGGTTCAAGGCTATAGAGAGGGAAAATTATTCTGTCACTTTTTCGTGACACAGCTCCAGTATCTTATCAAAGAAAAAAAACTCCCATCCAAGTATTTGCTCTCAAATGGAAGACTGAATCTGGAGAAACTCCCCGAACTCATCGTAGATTCTTGAGTGATAGCATTAATCATTACAGATGACTGTCTTATATATCGTGAGTATACATATGATGGCGAATTTAAAGATCGAAGCAACACACGCAAAATGGATGCTTCTTTTATATTGCTTCTCGAAGGCTATAAAGCTGATCCAGAAAGAGTTTCAAAAGAACTATTTGCCGATGATCTTGACCCTGAGACACTCCTCGAACGGGCACCATTTCATTTTCGAAATATTTTTGTATCAGATTTTACGAAGCTCGATGATATATTTCCGAAAGAGAAGATATTCCACTATGGATCATCGGTGAGAGGTACCTCTCACCTTGATAATGAAGACTATGGAAAATTCCTCCAAGATTTAGTACTAAGGATCGCTCGTGGTGGTCTCTATATCGATGATGGTATCAGGCGATCATATAGTCGAGAGATACGATTAGACGAAGTGAACGCTGTCATGGAAGAGGCGAATGATCCAACACTTCGGGTATTTCTCATAAAAGATGCAAGTTGAGCTATCGTTTCTGTACTTTTCGAAAGATCTGTAGAAGCTGGCGAATGAGAAGAAGAGTTCTTCGAAATATCGGTACTGCAAGCTCAGCTTCAAGAAGGTCATACCCTCGAAGAAGTATCAAAAGATGGCATAACCCAGTTCAAAAATACGATTCAAAAGACCAAAAATACGGTGATGCGAATAATCCTCGGAAAATTTCGAGATAAGGATTACTATTATCACTTACTCCAAAACCTCCATGAAGTACATGCCACAATCGATGATGGTATAAACGTTGGCAGTTCTATCTACGAATTAATAGCCTCTGCTGAGAGAAAAGCGCATCTAATTTCTGGTATGTTGAAGTGATAGTACTTTAAGAAATACCTAAATTATCTCAGTGCATTCACGATGATTTCTACGAGTTTGAGATATTTTTGGAGAAATGTATTTTCATAAATATTGATGATATTATCCGATTGTGAGAGTATCGTGATAGATCATGCACATGTATTTTTTCCGCGAAGTCATATTGTTATAGCTGATTTAAAGTTCTCTCGGACAAAGAACTTTATAAGCGGTATCTTCTTATCCTCTGTAATATCTATTTTATGATATGTTCGTTCTGTATTGTATGCCATTGCTCACCAACTGTCTTCAAATGGTATGGATTTATAGGCTCTGATATTCCCACTAAATCAAAAGTGACTTCCATGATCAAGAGTACCCTTCTCTCCATTATATATTCGAAGCTCGCAAGCATCAGTATTGCTTAAAAGTGTAATAGCATGAACTATAGATCCGAGAACCTTCTTTTTATCGTATTCTTGAGAAGTGAGTGATATCAGGTCAGTCATATAGTCACTTTGTCGTTGTACAAGTCAGAGCCAATCATACGCATCCTTGATCTTCTCATATCGTGATGAAAGTTCAAGCTCTGATCTTTTTAGAAGCGTGATGTCCCGCACTATACAGAGACTACTTACTTCAGAGTTATCTTCATCGCGAAATATCCTCATAAGTGAAACTTGGACCATCCTTTCTCCGTCTGTTTTATGGTGTGTCATAAGCTCTATACCGACAAATTCACCTCATAAATTCTCCATAGATGCTACTTCGATACTTGGGAAGAGGTAGGCTATGCTTTTATTTTCTATCTCTTCTTTTTTATATCAGAATATTTTTTTCGCTCCATGGTTCCACGATAGGATTTCTCATTTTGCGTTCAGAAGTATTATCCCGTCACTTGCATGCTCGAGAGCTTGCGAGAGTATTTTTTCTGTTTTTTCTCCCTGTCGAATCTTCGACATATCGGTCATGATCCCTATAGTTCCGCCATCAGGAAGAGGGGCGCCACTCAAAAGTACGGGAATCCTTTTTTTACTTTTTGAAAGGAGGATTCCTTCATAGGATGATGATTGCCCATTGACCCTTTCATGGATATTTACATCTCGTACTTTTTCTTTGCTATCACCATCCCAAAAATCATATGACTCCCTTCAGATCATCTCCTCCAAACTATAGCCTATCATCTCACAAAATTTAGGATTTGCATATATAGTTTTCTCATTTCGATCCCCGATCCATACTCATTCGTTCATGCAGTTAATGAGCTGAGTATGTACATCTCATTTTCTATATGGAATATTATAAGGGGTATACATGAGTATTATTTTGCTGAAAAATAAACAACGATAAAGAAACTGGCTCCTTCGTTGATTTTATACAAATTTTAATATCGAATTGAGGAGTAAAATGAGATTGTGCCAATTATTATATACTTTTTCTTATTTTTGCATCACTTTTTTGTATAAAGCTCTTATTTTATGGTAAGAAAGAGATTATTTTGTATAAAAAATATGTTCAGTGTAAGTCGTTGACTCTATACAAATATTTTATATTATATAAAATATAAATAAATATTGTTATAATTGCAGCAATTAGGTTTACATTTTCTGGTAAGATAATTCCGTAAGGAATTATTCTCTAAGAAATTGTACCTATGCCTTCTTGTTATGCATATATGGAACTCAAGCAAAAAATGTTAGATGATATACTC
>JANNCQ010000061.1:0-8703 GCA_031386685.1 Candidatus Altimarinota bacterium
AGCACTATTGACTCTGAATGAATGGAGCAACCCCGAAAGAAAAACTACAATATTTTAAGAAGTCTTTCCCCTATCTTATGCCCACACTCTAATGAAATGTAAATGTAAACTTGATTCTGCAACAATACAGATATTGACAAATTAGTAAATATAAGTATGTAGAAATCATATATTTCTTAATTTTTGTTATATGCAATCCTCAATTGCTCCAATTGTCTTAGGAGAATCTAATCTTATAGCTCTCGTAAATTGAGTGAGATGATGAGATGAGATTCAAAATCGTATGATTAAAACAGAACTCAAAGATAGGATTGATCTATTGAGTATATATCCAAACCTCGAGTCGCTTTATGAAAGAATGTTTCGGATACTTTCTGATTCTACCGTGAAAGATAGCCCCGATTATTTAGAATGAGCTACTTATCCTATGATAGAGATTTCTCAGTGAGGGGAAAGAAAGACGATAACTGGTGATCGTCCCATCTGAGAAGAACAGGTTTATTTTGCATGAAATGTCTACTTATCGCAGGAAATTTGAAGCGATATTCTTCTCCCTTGAGATCATGATTATGATCTCAGGTTGCCTGGAGGTGAGGAAAATTTAGCTGACTACTACAAGAAAGCAGGTGCAAGTCACGCTAAATCTATCGTTCACGCTTATAATGGAAATGTATTCGGAGTTAGCAATTTCGCTATACGATTACAACAAAAAGATTGAAAAGTAGTCTGAACTCGTATGAATGAAATAGTTGCAGCAAAACTGAGAAAATATCTTGAACAGATCGAGAAAATAGGAAAAAAATAACTATATCATTAAAATAATCCCTACAAATTTGGAGGGATTATTTGCTTAGTACGAGTTTTTCATCTACTATTCTTTGCACATCTTTTGAGAGACTTACATAACATCGATGAGCCTCTACTTCATACGCTCTCCAGTTTGGCTCAGACTTATCACGTACGATTCTTACATAGTGAATGTAGGTATCTGCGTAAGTCTCTTCTAGTTTTTGACTCAGTTCCATAAAAAATACGTTATATGTAACTTATAACGTATTTTTGTAATAAATCAAATTTATTTTTTATCTATACTTTTCACAGCCTACCATATTTGGCATAGTCTTACAGTGTTCTCTCATGGCATCATCCATCATCATAGCGCCACTAGCTGTCGTACGAGTACTCGTGTATCCCCATGCTATCTGCCACGCTTTCATCTGATCTATTTCTTTTTGCTGGGCTGCTATGATCTCACCTCCGAGTTTTACGAGCTCTGGTTTATTCGATGCAGCGAGATATTTCGCCATATCGACTGCTGCTTGGTGATGAGGGATCATACCTTCGAGAAATGCTTTATTGAGCTCATCACCTGTCTTTCCTTCGAGCATTTTGCCCATATCAGACATACTCATATCCATATGAACCATAGAGGACATACCTTGATCCATTTTCATAGGTTTTTTTCGCCACATGTCCATATTTTCATCATTCTCCATCTTCATATCAGGGGAGTAAACATACTTTCCTCACATATGACCTCATTTATCGAGTCAGGCGACCACTCCTCCAGCGTATGATCAGACGATGATCAGGATAAGTATGGCTATGCGGATCCAGTCACCGAGATTCATAGAGCGAAGAGATTCGGAGAGGGAAGATATCTTTTTCATAAATAAAAAGTAAGGGTATAAAAATATTTAGTGATTATGTGTATCGGCTTCTGTATGTGAAGTGGACGGTGAGATTATGGTTTCTATATCCGGAATTGTACCTACATTTTGTATAGTAATAGGCTCAATATGAGAATGCCCACCAAGATTATAATTTTCTATCATAAGATAGAGAGCCATTGAAAGGACTCAACTTCAGATGATTATAGCCAAACTATATAAAGAAGCTATTTTTTCCTTATGGATCATGGCAAAAAATGGAATACTGAGCGCCATCCCAAGTGGTACTATCCATACACTTCGCTCAGGGGAGTCAGGAAAATGCTGAAGTCAGCCAGTCACTGCTCCTATGCTGATAGCAAGTCAGACAGAGAGGAGGACATTTTGTATATTTTTATCAGTATCTTTTTCGATGAGGGTACCGATGACAAAGCAAAATATACCAAATATTGCTGTATATACCTGCCTTTCTCCGCTAAAAAATCCATGAGAAATAGCACCGGTAATGAAAGAAATACCGATATATTTTATAAGTGTAGAAGCATGATCTAGAGAGAATTTCATATTCTTTTTTTAAAAAGGAGAATAAATTATCGATACGCTTCACATCATCACATATTTGGCATAGATTCACAGTGTTCTTTCATGGCATTATCGCTTTTTTCCCCTTGAGTTTCTTCCATCATTTCTGACATGATGGGAGAATCTCCCATATTCATATTTGCCATACCTTCATGAGCACTCATCGGCATCATAAGACTCGGAAAGAGAATCATCGCGAAGATCATGAGGATCATGATAGCGTTTTCTAGGACTGTGACTTTTGTCATAGGAAGTTTCCAGAGTGTACCCATACAGGCACAGGCCATACTCTTTCCTTCAGAGAGGGCAGTATACGCTCAGATAAATCACAGGACTGAAATGATAAGAGCAATGATGCTTATGGGATACATGAGAATCATCGAGGTATCCACGATATAGAGGATTCATAGAATAATCTCTATAAATGGATAGAGATAGCCATATGAGCGCCATCTTTTTGCGATGAAATCATACTGGGAAAAACTCATGATAAACCCTCGAAGATCGAAAAGCTTGAGTACTCCAAATGAGAGAAACCATATTCCCATCAGATACATCATAAATGTCTGAATCGGGAAAATAAAGCTCAGTCCAATGCTCGCTATAATAATAAAAGTAAAGAGGACATAGAGGGGAGTCAGTGAGTATATTTCTTTCGTGGTGCAGCAGTCTTTTGTTTTCATGATAAATGAAAAAATGAAGTTATATTATTTGCGAGTCGCTACATCCCAGGTACGCACGAGTTCTTCGATGAATTCTTCTTTTTCTCTTCCATCAGCTTTGAGGGCTTTTGTCCCACAACAAGCGAGATGATTCTTGAGAAGCTCACGATTGGCACTCTGAAGTAACCCCATAGATGCATTGATCTGGTGGGCGATATCAGCGCAATAGATATCATCATCGATCATCGTTTGCACCTTAGCAAGGGTTCCCATTGCTTTCTTGATGTTGAGCTGGATTTTATCTTTTGAGTGTATCATATGCAAAATTATATTGAAAAACCCTATGATTTCAGTATAGTGAGATTACTTTTTCGCGAAAGTACCTCCCGCATCCGCGGGTTTTTATATATCGTTTAGTGGCAACATGATCCATCACCGCAAGAACAAGTCTTGCAAGTACATGGATTGCATGTGCATTTCTTCGTATTCATAGAGAGTTTATTAAGAGTATACCTAACCATAGGGTATGGTTATATTATTGATAAATATAAAAAATGCAAGTATATCTTGCATTTGTCTTATCTTTTCGAGCGACTCGCGAGGAATGAGAGCCAAACTATAGCGAGGAGAATACAGACCGACATGAATGGTATAGTGATAAATCCGAAAGTGAGCACTCATTCATGCGACGTACAAGCAGGCAGGAGTCCACCGACTTCGCACGGCATCGAGACGGCGTATCCCATCATATGACCCATGAAGTGGTAGTAGTAGTGGTATCCTGCGAAAAATAATCCTATGATTGCAAGTATCCCCGTCGTGAGGTGATTACCACGGATTTTCTTATAAAGCGAGACAATTATGATGATATCGATAGGGAAGATGAATATCCTCTGCCACCAACAGAGTATACATACTTGGAGCTCGAAGTAGAGCTGATATATCATCGCGAAGCTCGTCGCTGATATCGCGATAACTCCGATAAGTTTCAGATAGGTGAAGTAGGGAACTGCAATGAGTTTTTCACGGATTTTTTTCGAAAAGAGATATCCGAAAAAAGTGAGTAGTGTAGTACTCAGTATACCAAGTACGCCAAAAGAGAGGATGAGTGAGTAGGTATTCATTTCCTTATTTTTGAGAAAAAATTATTCGTGAGAGTGGGGAAGTGATTCTTTCCACTCTATGATCGGTGTCACGAGAGGGGCGAGCCATCCATAGCTATTGGATCCGCAGCTTGCAGGATCAGCTTTATGATTGTACTCATCAGCATCATTTGGGACGAGATTCAAAGCTTTTTCTTGGATTTCTTTTTCACTCCCACTTCCATACCAGATGAGAAGCCTATCAGTACTTTTGACGGTCTCATTAGCAGGATTCATCACTGGTTTCTCATTGATGAAATAGTAGAGATTCGTACTTCCACTTTTGGTCCGGATTTTTCCATATGGATCTGCGATATACGTCGTCCCTATACCCCATGAGAGATTCGAGAAAAGATCCCCCCAAGTCGAAGCCGCCATATGCACATGGACGAGGGATCACTTCTTATCGTGAAGATGGATGCGATCCTGAGGCTTCACATCGGTCGTCACATTACACCGAGAAGTCTCTTCCATATAGGCCTCTGAGCTGAAATCTTCCTCTTTTCCATCGATATACAGAGCGAAATTCGCATGATAGTGGACTTGGTTGGGGCGAGGAGTGAAGAGGTAGGTGATTGCTATAGTAAGGAGCGCAAAAAGACTCCAGAGAATATGTTTTTTCATAGAATATGAGAATATGGAATTTTTCTTCTATTTCAAGAAAATATGTTTTTCAGAGATACAATTTACTGTGCAAAAATCTTCGCTAAAAAAAGTATTACATAAGCATTTTTAGCGAATAGAGTTAAAAATTGTCATTCTTTGTTTAATTAAATTTATATTGCAAAATATAATTATGAACTATAATAAAGACTCTCATATTATGAAAACTGTAGATTTCCATACGCATACGACCTATTCTGACGGAACCATGAATCCTTCAGAGCTTACTGGACTTCTTCGTGATGCTGGAGTCTCGATATTTTCAGTTACAGATCACGACGCTGTATGAGCAAACAGCGAACTACTCAGTTGAGCTTCTCATGGTATGCACTTCATACCATGAATCGAGATCACGACACACTATCGACAAAATACTCTCCATCTTCTTGCCTATGGTTTTGCTCCAGAGGATTCTGATCTGACTTCGTTTCTCATGAAGCAGAGGATTGCAAGGAGAAGAAGAGCAGAGGAGATCGTCGCACTTCTCAATATCGATCTCGAAAGAGAATGACTTCATCCTATTCCTCTCGATGTTATTCTCGCACTCGAAGTCGAGTGACCGATTACTCGTCCTGATATTGCGAAGTACCTTATCAAAACTGGATATGTGAAAGATTTTCGAGAAGCATTCGATCGATGGCTCAGAAAATATAATGTCCCTCTCGATACTGCAAATATATATGACACCCTCGATCTCGTACATGGTATCGGATGAGTACCAGTTCTTGCTCATGCTTTTGCACCATTTGTTTCCATTGCTACTATCACCCAAGATATTTCAGCGCAGATCGAACTTCTTTCAGATTTCCAGAGATGATGACTTCGATGAGTAGAGCTTTTTTGCTCGGATCATTCTCAGATCAGTGAAGCACTTCCTCTTCGTCTTGCTATTGCTGAGAGAATAGGACTCTTCGTGACGGGAGGATCAGACTTCCATGGAGGCGATAAGACTTCTGTATCTCTCCCAGGTATAGATATGCCAGAGAAATATATAAATGAGCTTCTTGCAAGTATGAGATAGGCGAAATTCTCGATTTCTTCCCATAGTATATTCTCAATACACGACACGAGTGATGCTATAACAAAGTGAAGAAGACTAATTTTGTAAACCGAGTTTTTCTTCGAGTTTGCCTTCATTATGCATCGCATTGATCGAGTCGAATCCTCAGAGACACTCATCTCAGAGAAAAATCTGTGGTACAGTGCGCATACCAGATTTTTTCACTATCTGCATGAGAGTATCTTGGTCATGGGTCACGTCGATTTCTTCATATTTTGCACCGAGTGAATCGAGGAGATTCTTTGCTTTTGTGCAATATGGGCAGTAGTCTTTGGTATAGAGAGTGATCATAGATGAGTGAGGTAAAGTGATATATAAATATTCCGAAGCGTTATTTCTTTTCACCGTGTATGACTTTCAAAGGGAATTCTTTTTCGAAATCGATCATCCCTCATGAGAGATTATATGCTTTGATCCCTTCTTTTTCGGCGAGACTGCATGCTTGTCCAGAGCGCCCCCCACTTCGACAGATAAATATTACTTGCTTGGTCTTATCGACTTCATTCATCCTTAAAGGAAGTACAGGAAGTGGTATGAGGACTGCCTGAGGAATATGCACTTCTTCGTATTCCTCTGCACCGCGCACATCGATGAGTGTGAGAGTCTGAGGGGATGTTTCGAGCAGGGAAGAGAGCTCTTTGGGCGTGAGAGTGAGCATAAAGTAGGAAATAAGAATATCTTTCGATGAAATCTTATCCGAGAATACCGAATGTCAAAAGAAAATAAAAAATAGGACGAGAAGTCCTATTTTTTGGGATTATTTTGCTGCTGCTTGGGCAGATTTTGCTTGTTGTATCATTCCATTTTGAAACTTTTTATCGAATTGAATTATGGTAAATTTTCATATCTTACCATCAGCACTTGTTGGAGCCATACCAGATTGCATTTCAAGCTCTCTCATTTGAAATTCTTTCACTTTTGCTATTGTAGCTTTATCATAATTTCCAGTAGTTGGATTAATATTAAGAGCAGTTTGGAGTTGATTTACAAGTTCTCTATCATTACGAATTTGCATAAAAGATTTACCTCTCATTTGCCCTATTACATCTTTCAATGGATGCGGCTTTTCTGATATCACCTCTGGAGTAGATTCTGGTTTTCACTTCACTTCACCCTTATCATCAAGATATTTATTCAGGATAGTGTCGATTTTTGTCTTTGAGAGAAGTCCTGTTTGTTCTACTGCCGGTATTTTTAAGCCTTTTTCATACTCTACTACAGCCCCTCTGAGTTCATTACTATATTCTAGAGGCTTTTGATCTTTCGGTATTTCTTTCCCTATTATTGCATAGACATCTTTGAGGTATTCCTGAAATTTTGGATCCTCTTTCTTACCAAGAACTTCTTTCTTATTTTCATCAAAAAATGTACTAATATCATATCGATCTTTTTTCGTGGACATTCCTGTAAGTATATTTCGCTTTTCGAGATTAGTTTTTGCTTTCTCAGGTCATTGTTCTTTCTTATCACTATTTTCGCTGATACCGAAGACTGCACCAAAAATAAGGGCAAGAAATTTTCCAATACCTCAGAGTTTTTCGAGTCATTTCATCATAGTTCTGATCGAATCCATATTTCAGCTTTGACCAGCTTGTTTCATTTCTTCAGCTTTTTTCTGTATATCTGCTGTTGCAGTCTTTGTATCGAGGGTATTGAGCTTCGATAGATCGAGTCATGCTGCAGGTTTACCATCTTCACTGATAAGAGCATTTATGGTATAGACATTATTTGTATTTTTGAGTACATATTTTTTCCCTTTTTGGAGATCAGCATTGATTATTGATAGATCTGAAACATTTAATTTTGTTCCAAGATATTCTTTAAGGGTGGAAGTTCAATTATCTTGAAGAAATTTTAGATCTTCCTTATTTTCTATACTAAATCCATTTGCCATCATTGTATCGAGGATAGTACCCAGAGTTTCTTTCAATTTAGTTTTTACTTCATTTGGCAATGTATCTATAGCTTGTATAATCAATTTAAGATCTCATTTATTGAGTGTTTTAAATTGTTCCTTGATTTGTTCAGGAGAGAGCATTGCAAGTTTTAAAAGAGCTGATTTATCTATAATACCGCTTGAATCCAAAACGGATTTTATACTACTTGATGGTTGATTCGTAAGCGCCAATTGTTTACTTACAGTTGCTTCTGTAGGGAAAAGCTGTTCATACATACTGAGAATAGCTAGATCTTTTGCTGTTCTTTTTCACTCAGGCTTTGTTAATATTTCTGTACCAGCTTTCTGTATGCTAATTTGATTATCTTTATCAACTTTTGAAAGAGTGTTGGGAGCATCTCATAGTGCTAATAAGACACTCGGCATCTCCTTAGGCATTACAGCATCTTGACTACTAAGAGCTTCTTTTAATTTTCGATTTGCTTCAACTTCTGGAGTAGGTAATTCAGGAGTAGGTAATTCTTGTGCCATAATTTTGAATTAAATAATAAGGTTTTGCAGTGCGGTGGTTTCGAGCATCAGTTGCTCTGATGCTCTTTCGTTCATTTCTTGTATTCTCATTTCTTCGATTTGAGAGAGTCAAGCCTTGATCTTTTCTTTTGATCGTTCATCTTTGGCCGTCGAGATAGCTTCTTTTAAGAGATTTTCGACATTATCGATAAAACTAGGAGTGACATATTCACTTTGTATAAAAGCAGAAAAACCCTCTGCCAGATCCCAGTGACCCTTGAGCGATTCGAGCACTTCTATGACTCCATCACGACGACGGAGATATGATGTTTTTTCTTCTTCAGTCATAGATTCATCGTATCATAACAGGATTTTTTTGTCAATATTTGTATTGTTGCAGAATCAAGTTTACATTTACATTTCATTAGAGTGTGGGCATAAGATAGGGGAAAGACTTCTTAAAATATTGTAGTTTTTCTTTCGGGGTTGCTCCATTCATTCAGAGTCAATAGTGCTT
>JANNCQ010000069.1:0-1571 GCA_031386685.1 Candidatus Altimarinota bacterium
TAATTCACTTGTTTTTGTAGCATCAACATCGGTACAAAAGTGTTTAATAATTTTCTTGATTTTCTGAGTACTGATTTTGCTATATGGGATCATAAAAAGAAAGTATATGAGTTACTTTCTTCTAGGCAAGAGCCTTATAAATTATGGATAGAATTAAAATTCTTGAAAGACTTGTCCAAGACTTTTATGAGTCTCATATCGATACTTGGATCCCTGCATGGACTGAGTATCTTTATGAACATCATATCTTTTTCGTAGCAGAGGAGTCTAGGAAGCTTTCAGAGGAGTTCCATGTAGATGGTGAGTTCGCTATTGCGGCGTCACTTCTACATGATATCGCAGATGCCATATTGTCTAGAAATCACAGTGAGCATACTATAGAATCCGAAAAAATTGCTCTTGATCTCCTCATGAAGGCATGATTCACACAACAAGAAGTCGAAATCATCGTGTATGATATTTTCGCCAAGCATTCTTGCAGAAAGGGAATCAAGCCAACAACAATTCAATGACAGATTATGGTTTCAGCTGATGCCATCGGACATCTTACGACCGATTTCTATGAATTCGCTATTTCATAGATGATACAACGAGGACAATCTATAGAAGATATACAAGCATGGGGACTCCCGAAGATCGAACGAGATTTTTTCGTGAAAATATGTTTTGATAATGTTCGAGAAAGATACAGAAAAGACTATGAAAGATGTAAAAAATTATTTCAAGAAATATAGTTATTCATTTTCTTAATTATGTCTCTCTTCCTTACTCTTTTTCTGAAACTCATACCACTCTATGTGATGATCTGACTCGGATATCTGAGTGCGAGATATCTCAGTATAGAGAAGGCGAGTTTCGGCAAGCTCCTTATCTACATCATAGCACCAGTAGTGATATTTTATGGCACCTATACTGCACCACTCGATTTCGAGTATTTTCTACTTCCTGTTCTCTTTTTTCTCATCGCTTCCTGTATTGCTCTAAGTTTTTATTATCTCATTTGATATTTTTACAAAGATACTCGTACCAATATCATCGCATTTACTGCGGGGACAGGGAATACTGGATATTTCTGACTCCCAGTGATATCAGCGGTACTCGGAGAAAGTGCATTTAGCATAGCAGTACTTTCGATACTTGGAGTAGTGCTTTATGAGAATACAGTTGGATTTTATCTCACAGCAAAAGGGAATTTCACGACTCGTGAGAGCATCATGAAAGTGATCAAACTTCCGACGATTTATGCCTTTCTCCTCGGACTCATCTGTAATATTTCGTGAATCCAATTCGGAGAAATCCTTTCGAATATGATACTCCAGTTCAAATGAGCCTATACGATACTTGGTATGATAATCATCGGTATGGGTCTTGTCTGAGCAGGATGGAAGAGTATAGATCTCTGATTTATCGGATGGACTTTTTTCGCGAAGTTTATAACAACTTTGAGAAAACCCCACGCCTTTTAAGGCTGGGGATGAATCATGCCGTTGCCTTTCGAACGAACAATCACAGAAAATACACTCTGCTAAGAGTGTATTTTTGATTGTGAGAGAGAAAGGATATGCGTATAC
>JANNCQ010000073.1:0-2848 GCA_031386685.1 Candidatus Altimarinota bacterium
GTCCGTAGGAGTGCACCAGGAGGAGATGATAAAGAAATATATTGATGATCAGTGACAATAATTCCTAGAAGGAGAATAGATACTTCGTGTATACGAGAACGGGCAAGCCCCATGCCTTTAGGCTGGGGTAGCCTTTACTGAGAAGCGCTCAGTTCACTAAATTCCTAAGTGCGTTTTCTTGTGCCTCATCCAGAGTATCAGAGTGCATCAGTATAGCTATGTGGCTTGCATTTTGACTCATAGAAAAGAAAAATTAAAGTATAAAAAATCCCCCATTGGGGGATAAGAACTCTAAAATGGGATGTCTTCGATGGCGATTTCTTCTTCTGCTTTTGGTTTGGATTTTTTCACTCGGGATTCTTCCGGTGTAGAGTCCATAGTAGGTGCACTGTATGCTGTGCTTGACGCTCAGCTATAGCTACTTCCACTCTCAGCTCATGCTGGAGAGGAGAGAAGTATCACATTATCTGCCACGATCTCTGTCTTATATCGTTTGACCCCTGCAGTATCTTCCCAGTTTCGCGTTTTAAGATATCCTTCTATATAGACTTTTTTTCATTTATGCATGTATTGTTCTACGATGTCAGCGAGTCATCGCCATGCGACACAGTTGTGGAACTCGGTATCTTCTTGAAGCATGCCTCAGGCATCTTTCCATTTCCGATTGGTGGCGACAGAGAATGTCGCTACTTTTTGACCATTGGGGGTCTCGCGGACTTCCGGCTCAGAAGTGAGATTGCCAATAATTTGGACTTTGTTTAGGGAGTTGCTCATATGATGTAAGGTTAAAGTATAGAGGTATGGGCATGGATAGAATATGTATTTTTTGTATACATTCAAGTTTTGTCTGATTTTTTCCTCTATTTTTATGAACGATAAGAGAAAAAATAAATAACAGAACAAAAAATATGAAATCGTCGAGTAAGAGGATGTGAAAAATTTGCTTATATATTAAATTTTAACTACAATAGTAATAGTATGTTTAAGAAGAAGAAAGTCCTCCTCATGACCGCTACAGGTTCCTATAATCTCTGAGATGAAATCATCCTGAGAGAAGAGCTAAAATTTCTCCATGGACACTACGGTGAGATGGTGGACTTTACTGTTTTTACTCATGATAAAAAATCTGCTCTTTTCCAGGATGATTCTGTGACATGGACTACATATTTTCCGCATGGACTTTTTCGTAATCCACTCGCAAACATCTGGTATTTTATCGTAAATATATGGAGAATCTCTCGAGCAGATATCCTTATAGTAGGAGGTGGGGGAATGATATTTGATAATGAAGATGGAGTTTCATTTACAGGGCTCCTCCGACAGTGGTACTTTCGTACAAAAATAGCGAGACTCGCAGGTACTACGATCGTCTATCTTGCTATCTCACTTGAAGTGAAGCAAACTAAAAATAAAATGATGCTCCGAAAACTCTTCCAGAAAGGAGATTTCATCATCGTTCGAGATGATAAAAGTGCAGGACTTCTCGAAGCATTAGAGATTCCGTGTTCTCAGATTTATGATCTCGCATTTCTCCTAGTTCCAGAAAAAGTAGAGAAAATGCCAGACAAGAAACGTATCGGTATTTCTCTGCGATGAGGATTTTTCGGAGATAATGAAGATGAAATACCCAAGATCTATGACTGTCTTATCGAGAAGGGCTATGATCCTATATTTCTCGTGCATACGACTGAGGGGTATGAATCGCAAAATGATGCACTCTATATTAAGCGACTCATGACAGGACGTACCTATAATACGACTAACTCTATAGAACAAACCCTCAAAATCTATCCGACTCTCTATGCAGTCGTCGGTATGCGACTCCATGCGGGAATCCTTGCTTGTGTCCACGGACTCCCACTCATCATGATATCATATGGACCAAAGACCGAAGAATTCGTGAACCTTATCGGTATTAAATGATATACGATCAATCCAGAAAACCTGAATCAAGAATCATTCAAGAAACTTCTTGAAGATCTCGAAAAAAATTATGACTTTCTTCATCTTAATATGCTAGAAAGATATAAGACGATACGGGCGGATCTCGTCATAAAACTTCGCATGCTCTAATAGGCTTAAAATACTTTATCTTCTTACTTTTTCTCTATGGACTGGAAATCACTCACCGCAAAACTTGATCCTCTCACCGCAAAACTGAATCCGTTTTTGGATAAGGCAAAAGACGTAGGGTTCAAGGCCCTCGACTTCACACAAAAACAACTCCAAAATACCCCCATAGTACTCAAAACCCTCGCAGAGTATACAATTCTACGCGAGTCGAAAAGATTCATCCTCATAGCCTACGATGAGAGTGATCCTCTTGCACGTGAGGTACTTCTTCGTTCGCCTGTTTGGAGTACCCAAGCATGGAGTGATGCTGCGGAGATCCGATTTGTAGAAGTAGCATCAGCACCTGATATCGTCCGAAATCTCGGTATTACTACACCCCTCGATATGCGAGTATGGTATAGTGGTGCAGAGACATTCCATGGAACAGATGTCGAATCTATGAAGAACTGGTGGAAGACGAGATGCTATGATGGTAGAGACACTCAGAAAGAAGCGGTTCCCGAGAGCCAAGAAAAGACTCAAACAGAGCCTTTTCAAGCGGTAGTTCCAAAAGAGGAATGAAAGAAAGAAGAAACCCCTATAGACACTCTCTCAGTTCCCCTTGTACCAGTCGATCCACTCACAGAAAAATAGAAATATTTGTTATAATTGCAGCAATTAGGTTTACATTTTCTGGTAAGATAATTCCGTAAGGAATTATTCTCTAAGAAATTGTACCTATGCCTTCTTGTTATGCATATATGGAACTCAAGCAAAAAATGTTAGATGATATACT
>JANNCQ010000074.1:0-14155 GCA_031386685.1 Candidatus Altimarinota bacterium
AGCCTGCTTGACTGAGAGACCTACAAGTCGATCAGAGACGAAAGTCGGTGAAAGTGATCCGGCACCAACACGTGGGAGTGGTGTCGCTCAACGGATAAAAGTTACTCTAGGGATAACAGGCTGATTGCGTCCAAGAGTTCACATCGACGACGCAGTTTGGCACCTCGATGTCGGCTCGTCTCATCCTGGGGCTGGAGAAGGTCCCAAGGGTATGGCTGTTCGCCATTTAAAGAGGTACGCGAGCTGGGTTCAAAACGTCGTGAGACAGTTTGGCCCCTATCTGCTGTGAGCGTTTAGATATTTGATGAGATCTGTTCCTAGTACGAGAGGACCGGAATGGACGAACCCCTGGTGGATCGGCTGTCAATCAATGGCACCGCCGAGTAGCTAAGTTCGGAATGGATAACCACTGAAAGCATCTAAGTGGGAAGCCAACTCAAAGATAAGATATCTCAGGTCTGTAAGGATCATAAGTGCCCTCGGAGACTACGAGGTTGATAGGATATAGGTGTAAGCATAGAAATATGTGTAGCCAAGTATTACTAATAGCACGAACGATATTTATGCATGCTTTTTATTCCTACTCGGATTTTATGTCTGTTGGTATGAATGGGAGCTTGATACAAAAATTGTTGGAAAGAGAATTATAAAAATTCGCAATATTTCAATCAAAAACATAGTTTTCTAGAATAGTAACATCTAAATATGAGTGCAGTAATTAATGAAAATTTTAGATTTCTCCTTAATGTCTTGGTGTGTATAGCGTGGAGGGTACACCTGTTCCCATTCCGAACACAGAAGTTAAGCTCCACTACGTCGATGGTACTTCGTGGTTTCACGTGGGAGAGTAGATACATGCCAAGACATTGAGGAGAAATTTTTTTGTAAGGATCATTAGCTCAGTTGGTTAGAGCGCTTGGTCGACATCCAAGAGGTCACTAGTTCGAATCTAGTATGATCCACCATTTCTATTATGGTTTTTAGTATTGAGTACTTGTCGTTTAGGCTTGGGATAATACCTTCTAAAAAATATATACGCATTCCTAAATATCTTGTCGGGCGATTAGCTCAGCTGGTTAGAGCACCTGTTTTACACGCAGGGGGTCATAAGTTCGAATCTTATATCGCCCACCATTTGTTACCAATAACTCGTCCGTAAGGGCGTTTTTTTTAATTGATAAAAAATTTGATGAATAAACATATCATAAGCAAATATCAGCAAATATTATAATAAGGGGAATTTAATTCATAATCTGCCCTTAAATGTTTTATGATTTTATATAATGTATCATCAATTGCTTTAGATGTACGAGTAAGTTTTGATAGCATGGATTAATTAAAGATTGATATTTTTTGATTTCAAAAAGTTGTTATATTTACTGTAAAACGTATCATTCCTTCAAAAGGATGATAATCTATGATAGCAATTATCATGAACAAGAATATCATTAATACAATTATAGTGAATATCATTTGTCAGGTAATTGCATTAACCTTTCAAAAATCGGTGTATGTACGAGAGATTTAGTCGTCATATTGTGGATAATATACAATTTCTACTATGTTCCTATAATTTATTCCCTTTCAGAACTTTTTTAGAGTTCTTACTTCCATAGTAGGGAAATATATTAATAATACTGTATATGGCTCTTTTAAATAATCCTCTCTTACTGTGCTTATTTCTTTTGCTCGAGAAAGTCTTTTGTATATACTCTTGCGTATATTCTACTATCTTAGTCCTTAGTTCTCCTTATGCGCATCCTCAAGTACGCCTTTCGAAATATCATCCGTAATCCCCTCCTTTCGCTTTCATCGATTTTCGTGATAGCACTTCTGATATTTTTTGTAAATATTCTTCTTTGAGTTTTATTTGCCTCAGAGAGATTCATTGAAGGGGTGAATAATCGTATCTCTTTTACTATAAGTTTTCAGAGTGGTTATACGACGAGCGATTCTCGTGTCCGGACTCTTGCTTATACACTCCAGACAGCATTTACGGGTATTACTATCGAGACGATCTCGAAGAAAGATGCACTGAACCTTCTCAAACAGAGAAATCCAGATCTTACAGCACTTATAGAAAATACCTGAGAAAATCCACTTCCGGATTCTCTGCGTGTCGATAATATCCCTCTCGATCAATATAGTACATTTAATGAGATTCTCTCAAAAGAAAAGGATATATTTTTCTATGACAAGGATGCACTTGATCGAAAATACCTCGATTATCAAAGTCAATTCCAGCGAGTGAGTATGGTCGTAAAACTTCTTTCTACTCTCGAATATGGAGTGTTCGCGCTCCTTGGACTTTTTATATTTACTGTCGCTGTTATCATCTATACCGTCATCGGGAATTCTATATTTTTTCATAAACAAGAGATTGAGATTATCGAGTTGGTATGAGGGCGTTCTTCATTTATCTATGGACCATTTCTTCTTCAGGGAGCATTTTATGGCGGTATGGCTACTCTCTTCGCTCTCGGCTCTATCACACTTATGAGTTTATTTATTCCTGTTGAGTTCATCGATTGACCACTCATGAACCTCCATGCGAACCTTCATTCAGCACTTCCACGAATGTTGCTCATAGAAGTGGGTGTATTCTTTTCCTTATGAATATGCTCATCACTCATAGCACTTAGACGGTATGTAAAAGTCTAAATTATATTCTTTGTTTGGAACTTTATATTTTCCCGTAAAAAATATTTGCATTTTCTAAAAACGTATATATACTCCGCTCGCATTTGGAAGCCTTGTGTGTACACAAAAGCTATTCGAATGCCACTAGTTCCTTTCTGGTGCTGTAGCTCAGTTGGTTAGAGCGCTGCCCTGTCACGGCAGAGGTCGCGAGTTCGAGTCTCGTCAGCACCGCCATAATCTCATTATCGACCCATTCATATGGGGCCTTAGCTCAGTTGGCTAGAGCGCCTGTTTTGCACGCAGGAGGTCAAGGGTTCGACTCCCTTAGGCTCCACCATAAATTAGAAGACAGATTCTAGATTGAGATTGTAACAAATCTCTGTCTCCGTCTGTAACCTGTAATCTACTTTCTAAAATCTCAAGAATATGTGAGTCCGCAACAAACGTCCCCATAATATGATCTATTCTGTAAAAAGAAAATGAGCATACTCTGGCAGAAAATTACAACATGCTATCAAGCACTATAAGAAACTTCAGGAGCGTATTGCATTTGAAGGGGAAACTCTCTGGCTTCAAAATGCTATGACGATTATCCTTGCAAAATTCAAGAAGTACGCTATCAATCCGAGTAAAATCTAAAATATAATTTTTTTTCTATGCCACGTCTCACTTCCTCTGCTCACAAGAAGCTCAAAAAAGCTATCACTCGAATCAATAAGAAGATGCAAAAAACCAAGAAATAAACTTGCAATTTGCTCGGTTTATATACAATCTATAGGCGCTTAATTTTATTATTTATTTTTTCTCAATATGGCTACATACGACAGATCAAAACCACATTTGAATATCGGTACTATCGGACACGTCGATCATGGAAAGACTACTTCTACTGCTGCATTCTCTATCGTTCTTGCAAAGAAATACGGAGGTGAAGTTACTGCATTTGATAAGATCGATGCTGCTCCAGAAGAAAAGGCACGTGGTATCACGATTAATACGGCTCACGTCGAATATCAGACTGCTACTCGTCACTATGCTCACGTCGATTGTCCTGGACATGCTGACTATGTCAAGAATATGATTACTGGTGCCGCTCAGATGGACGCCGCTATCCTCGTGGTAGCTGCTACAGACGGACCTATGGCTCAGACTCGTGAACATATCCTCCTTGCTCGTCAGGTTGGTGTTCCATTTATCGTCGTTTGGATGAATAAGTGTGATATGGTCGATGATAGCGAAATGCTTGATCTCGTCGAGATGGAAATTCGTGAACTTCTCTCGAAGTATGATTTTCCTGGAGATGACCTTCCTGTAGTTCGTGGTTCTGGACTTGTCGCTCTCGAGAATCCAGAAGATATGGAGAAGCCTTACGGCGCAAAAGAAGTGATCGCCCTCTTCGACGCAATCGAAAAGTATGTACCAGTTCCTGAGCGTGACCTCGATAAACCATTCCTTATGCCAGTAGAAGACGTCTTCTCTATTAAGGGTCGAGGTACAGTCGTCACAGGAAAGATCGAACAGGGTATCATCAAGCTCGGTGATGAAATCGAAATCGTCGGAGTTCGTGATACTCGCAAGACTGCTGTCACTGGTATCGAGATGTTCCATAAGCTTCTTGATCAGGGTCAAGCTGGAGACAATGCTGGACTTCTCCTTCGAGGTATCGAACGTACGGATGTCGAGCGTGGACAAGTACTCTGCAAGCCAGGATCAATCAAGCCTCATACAAAATTTGAAGCTGAGGTCTACGTCCTGACAAAAGATGAAGGTGGACGACATACTCCATTCTTCCCTGGATATAAGCCTCAGTTCTACTTTAGGACGACTGATGTGACTGGTGCTATCGAGCTTCCAGCGGGTGTAGAGATGGTGATGCCTGGAGATAATATCAAGATGGTTATCGAGCTCGGTGCTCCAATAGCTATGGATCAGGGTCTTCGTTTCGCTATCCGTGAAGGTGGTCGAACAGTAGGATCTGGTGTCGTTGCAAAAGTGATTGCATAGTTCTAGAAGTTTTATATTCTCTTCGAGAGATACTCTCGGAGAGTCATAAGATTTTTATTCTTTTCCTTAAAATACCCATGGCTTCTAAAAAAATAGAGACAACTTCTCACAACAAGATTCGAATTATCGTAAAAGCATTCGAGCATAAGGTTGTCGATGAAGCAGTGACAAAAATCGTTGCTACTGCAAAAGATAGTGGAGCTGTGGTCGTAGGTCCCGTACCTCTTCCTACAAAGATTGAGAAGATTACTTTGAATCGCTCGACTTTCGTCAATAAAAATGCACGTGAACAGTTCGAGATTCGTCGCCATAAGAGACTCATAGATGTCATGGATCCTACTCCGAAGACCCTCGAGCTTCTTCAGGGGATCAATATCCCAGCTGGTGTCGGTGTCGAAATCAAAGTTATGTAATTGCATACTCAGATTCGAGATGTTCCACTCTAGAAATAGAATAATCCTTGATCTCCCATCTAAAACCTAATCTCTCAATCTATGTCACGTGTCTGCCAACTTACCGGAAAAAGAACATCTGTCGGAAATAACGTATCACACTCAGTACGACGTACAAAAAGAAAGTTTTTTGTAAATCTCTTTTGGAGAAACATCAAAGATCCTACTACATGAGCAACTCTTCGTGTGAGACTTTCCGCAAAAGCGATTAAGACGCTCAAGAAGAAAGGTATACTCTAATACTAGTATTTAGTATTCGTATTATAGTAGAAAGAGAGAATATCCTCTAGCTTAAATACTAAAAAACTTTATACTAAATTCTACCCCTTGCCCGGGTGGTGGAATGGTAGACACGGAGGACTTAAAATCCTCTTCCTTCGGGAGTACGGGTTCGAGCCCCGTCCTGGGCACCACAAAAAATTCAAAATTTATTATTAAAATTTACTCTTATGCTGAAGATTCGCCTCTCTCGTGTTGGCCGAAAACATGTCGCAAAATATCGTGTCGTTCTCACTGATCATAAAGAAGCAGTAAAACATGGTTTTAGCAAGGTACTTGGTTCGTACGATCCACACACGAAGACACTTGATATGGATATGGAAGCTGCTGAGGGTTATATCAAAAATGGTGCTCAATATTCTGAGACACTTGCGAAAATAATCGCAAAGAATAAATAATTTTTCCCTCGATTACTTCGAGGGTTTTCCTTATTTTATAATTCTTTTTTTATGGAAGCCACAAAATTCCTTCAAAGCATTGTAGAGATACTCGTTGACCATCCTGATTCTATCGTAATAAGTGAAAAGATAGATGAGCTTGGTACGCTTCTTTCTCTGAAAGTCGCTCCTGAAGATATGGGGATAATCATCGGCCGTGGTGGCAAGACGATCGATTCTCTTCGTACAGTAATCCGTGTCTTTGGCTCTAAGAGTGGTGCTCGGATCAATCTTCGCATCATCGAAGCTATAGAGAGAGCCTAACTGGTAATTTTACTTTCTTTGTGAAGAATAATTTTACTTTCATAGTAATTCTTATACAATCCAGTTGGTATTGATTGTCTTTATATAATATTTTTGTATTCCTATGTTGCCGAATCCAGTGAATATACACTATTCTCTTACAGAGATGATACAGATAGCTATAGCACTTATAGTCCTTATATCATGACTACTTGCCGTTCTCTATAGTATATGGTGAGGTTTTCTTCTCATTACTTCTGGATGAAATGAAGAAAAGGTTAAGCCAGCAGTAAATCATATTAGACATGCGTTTCTATGACTTATTGTCCTTATCCTTATTCTATTTATCACTCCGAAGGCACTCAGCTTATTCTGACTTCCTTTTGCTGATGATCTCAGGCCGAGTATTATTTTCTCGAAGATGACTGAAGTTTCCGCCTGAATATTTGGTGTAAAAAAGTCTTCAGATACAAAAATCGATAATAGTGACCTTAACAATTGACTTCCTTCAGATTTTTCTGACCTTTAAAACTCGTATTTTTTATGGAATTTGCTTTTAATATCCCCGATGTTCAAGCTGCTACAACTCTTGCAAATATAAGTAGTGATTATAGTGCTGGAAATATGATTACTACAGGAGTTGCCATCGTAGTTCTGGTGGCAGTTCTCTGCGCAGTTATATTTATCGTGTGGTGAGGAGTCATGCTTATCCTATCGGGAGGGAAAGACGAGAAAGTAAAACCAGCAATTAATAGTATACGTTATTCAGTGATTGGATTGATCGTCATAGTGGTTGCTCTCTTTATTGCTCCAAAGATAGTAGAATTCATGGGTCTTGAAAATATGAAACAATATCTTGGACCAGACGTGATATTTCGATCGATTAAAGATATAGCGAACGGTATCTTCAGTGGGAATGGATCAATGAATAATTTTACTTTAGAATCAACTACTCCATCGTCTTCGACGAATCAAGTCGACTTTACTGACCTATAAAATCTTGAGATATATTTTCCTCTGACTCCTATCTTATGATGGGAGTTTTTCATTTGCAATAGAGACCTATTTCTCTATACTATTTCTGTTATTTAAGCCCTTTCTATGTCAGAAATTACTCCCCCAATTGAAGAAAACGAAGCTCCTCTTCCTCCCGTACCGTCACCTATTATGGCAGGTATGTCGTATGATGGAGATCAGAATCGAAACATCGTCGATGAGATGGAAACATGCTATCTCGACTATGCCATGTCGGTGATTGTTTCTCGTGCGCTTCCTGATATACGTGACGGTATGAAGCCGGTACATCGACGTATCCTCTATGCCATGTATGATGGTGGAGTACGGGCAACAGGAAAGCATCGTAAGTCAGCTCGTGTCGTATGAGATGTCCTCGGTAAGTATCATCCACATGGTGACTCTTCGGTCTATGAAGCGATGGTACGTATGGCTCAGGATTTCTCGCTGCGCTATCCTCTCGTCGACTGACAAGGAAACTTCGGATCGATGGATGGCGACAGTGCCGCTGCGATGCGATATACGGAAGTGAAGATGGCGCGTCTCGGAGAACTCATGCTTGCTGATATCGACAAAGAGACTATCGACTGGAGAGATAACTATGATGCTTCGACGAAAGAACCATCTGTCCTTCCGACTCGTATCCCCAATCTCCTTCTTAATGGAGTCATGGGTATCGCTGTCGGTATGGCGACCAATATCCCTCCGCAT
Organism: Candidatus Altimarinota bacterium; assembly: GCA_031386685.1. Lineage (GTDB taxonomy): Bacteria > Patescibacteriota > Gracilibacteria > BD1-5 > UBA2023 > JAGOMW01. Next base: position 7,781 of record JANNCQ010000074.1, read on the forward strand.
AATCTCGGAGAGCTCATCGATGGACTCATGTTCATCCTGAGTCATCCTGAACCAGACTCTATCTCTATAGAGGATCTTATGCAGTTCATCCACGGACCTGACTTCCCGACAGGAGGGATCATCTATAATAAAAAGGATATCCATGAAGCCTACGCTCGATGAAGGGGATCAGTCGTTATGCGATGATGTGCGAATATCGAAGAGATGAAAAATGGTCGTGAAGCGATCATCATTACGGAAGTCCCGTATCAGATGAATAAGAAAGACTTTGTCGAAAAGCTTGCAGATCTCGTCATCGATAAAGTGATCATCGGTATCGCAGAGCTTCGTGATGAGTCCAATAAAGACGGAGTCCGAGTCGTCATTGAGCTGAAGCGTGACGCTTTCCCAAAGAAAGTCCTTAATCAGCTCTATAAACTTACGTCACTGCAAACCAGCTTTTCATTCAATATGATTGCTTTGACGGGTCGTGGACTTCAGCCGAAACTCTTCAATCTTCGTGAGATGCTCATCGAGTTTATCACCCATCGTGACGAAGTCATCGTACGTCGCACTCGCTATGATCTTGCTGTCGCTGAAGCCCGTGCTCATATCCTCGAAGGGCTCAAGATTGCTCTTGATAATATCGATGCCGTCATAAAGACCATTAAAGAGTCAAAAACCAAAGAAGAGGCGCATAGTGCCCTGATGCAAAAGTTTTCTCTTTCAGAAAAGCAGTCTCAGGCAATCCTCGAGATGCAACTCCAGAAACTGGCAGGCCTCGAGCGCAAGAAGATCGAAGATGAACTTGCTGAGAAGCATGCACTCATCATCGATCTCAAGGATATCCTCGCCAATCCAGCTCGTGTAAAGAAGATCATCGGAGAAGAACTCATCGAGCTGAAGGAGAAATATGGAGACCCTCGTCGTACCGAGGTACATGCTGGAGCGATCGGAGAATTTAATCCGACTGATACCATACCGAATGAAGATGTCGTCGTGACCTTTTCGAAAAATGGATATATCAAACGTGTCAAAGCATCGAGCTTCCGCGCTCAGCGCCGTGGAGGAAAGGGGATTACGACGGCAGTCAAAGATGAAGATGAGATCGCGAGTATCCTCTCAACCAAAAATCATAATATCCTTCTGTTCTTTACGAATACTGGCCGAGTATTCCGACTTCCTACTTATGAGATCCCAGAGATGCAGCGTACGGCGAAGGGTCAACCGATCGTCCAGTCATTTGCTCTTGCGAAAGATGAGAGCATCTCAGCTATCCTCGACCTGACTGCCATTACCGGTAAGCACCTCTTCCTCATCAGTGCACTCGGGGTCGTCAAACGTATCGATATGAGTGAAATCGCGAATATTCGTGCGAGTGGACTCATCGTCATGAAACCGCATGATGGAGATACTCTTCGGTGGGTCCGTGTGACCGACGGGACAGATAATATCCTTATGGTTTCTCGTGGTGGAAAAGCGATCCAATTTGCTGAGACGGATGTCCGAGTCATGGGACGTGCAGCAGCAGGAGTACGCGGGATGAAAGTCGCATCAGGTGACTCACTCATAGAAGGATGTGTCGCAGGCAAAGATGATCTCTATGTATTCACGGTATGAGAGAATGGTATGGGGAAAATATCTGCTCTCGAAGATTATCGTGAACAAGGCCGAGGAGGATCAGGGGTGAAAGTCGGGGCTACAACCGAGAAGACCGGACATGTCATCGGAGCATTCACGCTTACCGATGCCCAGAAGAAAAATGGAAGTGTGATCCTCATATCCAAAGATGGTCAGACAGTCCGAGTTCCACTCGCTGATGTCCGTATCACTGGACGTACCACTCAAGGCGTGATCCTTGCGAAACTGAAAAATCCAAAAGATGCTTTCCAGAGTGCTACGGTCATCGATATCACCGAGATAGAAGATGAGACTTGAGATACTCTCGAAGAAACTGGAGCATAAATCTCGCATTTTTCTACCCATTCTTCACTCATTTATCATTGCAAAATCCTCGAAAAAACATATCCTTTGGGTATGTTTTTTTCTTTTTCTTTGAGATTTTTTCTCCTCTCTATTCTTCCTTTTAGTATTCTTTTAAATAGTACATTTGCTGATACTATCACAAAAGAAGCAACTTTCTATTCTGATGCTTTCGAGGGAAGCTCGACATCCAATGGTGATATATTCCATCAGTCAGAGTATTCTGCAGCAGTATGTGATATTCCTCTTGGGAGACTTGTCTATGCCTCAAAATGAGGAACGGGAGTTGTCGTAAAAGTGAATGATCGACCGAATTGCGGACGGTACCCAAATATTATAGATTTTTCTCGAGAAGTGTTCTCTCTCTTTGGTCCGACTTCTCTCGGAAGGATATCTGATATTGGGGTCACTGATATAGGGGCTGCGCCAATCGCTCAGTCAAAATGATTCTTTCCAAAAAATATCTTCTCGCATTTAGGTATCACGCTCACTTCTTCTGTTCCAAATATTCTCTTCACCCATCAATGAATCGAAATACAAGGAAAAGTGGATATTCCTTCAGATTATGTCATCATCTATATAGCTCATTCAGAAGATCCAGATGCCAAGGAAAGTAGTCTCGTGAAAGTTAGCAAAGATGGTACATTTTCTGCTCGTATCCTTCTTCCGAACAAGATAGGGAATTATACCTTCGTGATCGCTCGTGGAAAAAGCTTCAATACAGATTCTTATGCAACGCTCACTCTTATTGATCCAGAGACTCTTACGTATCCGTCACTCCCTACGGAGAAGTATAGACTTATCCCTCGTGTTACCAATATAGGAAATATTTCGAGTATTACTCTTCCAGAAAATACCTTTTGAGAATTAACTCTTCTGAGTGGAAAAAAGCAATACCAAGTAAACGGTAATACTCTGATCCTCTGAAATACCGGACTTCCCTTGTGATCGGCACAGGTGCAGATACGCTGATACACCCTCTCAACTCCTTCTCCTCTCGATCGGAGGACTCGTATCAGTTCTCTATTCTCGGGATCGGTGATCCTCGACCGAAAACATGAAAGTATTGGAGCAGATAAGGTCATAGTAACGGTGAGAAAAAATATTGCGAATATTCGTTTTACAACACCCAATGAATTTCTTCTTCGACCGAATTACTACCTTACTCTTCCGAGTGGTGATGTAAAAGAATATACATTTGCTCCTGAATACATCGGTAATGAAAAATATCCAAAACAAGGTATTTCTATCAATCTTAGACTCCCACTGTCTCAGGATGGAAACTACATACTCGAACTCGTACGACAAGATGGTATCGCCTATGCGAATATCCCTCTGCCGAGAGGGAATATCTGGTCGATCATCGATCCTCTTACTGATGCTCAGATCCGTACTATCCGTAAGAATCCAGATATCGTCCGAGTCTCAGTGCTCGATGAGATTAATAGTCTTCGTAAAAAGATTGATAAGGCTCCAGTCATTCTCGATCATACACTTTCGACTCTTGCTCAAGCAAAGGTGGATGATATGATTGAGAGAAATTACCAGTCTCATTCAGATCCTGATGGGAAATATATAGATGCTCTCGCACAAAAACTCTCCCTCAATATAAGTGGAGGGCTCTGAGAAAATATCTGATATGGAAATGTCTCTGATCTCGCGCTTCAAGATGGACTCGAAGAATCATGAGTACATAGAAATAATATACTTCAACCTTTCTGGAAAAGAGTCGGTATCGGGTATGGAATCAAAAATGATAAAGTCTATCTGGTGCATGTTTTTGGTGAATAAGAATTTTTCTCAAAGAGAAAATAGAGTATTGTGTCACAAAAATATATTACTCTCGTCTTAATCTATAGATCTATATATTTCTTATCTTTTTTCGTATGCGTAGCATTTCTCTCTTCTCTCTTTTTCTTACAGTTTTCTCCCTCATCTCTCTCACACCAGTCTCGGCTGCAGAGCTGACATGTGCCCAGGTCATCCAGTATGCGGAGAATACTACCACTTCTGAGTGTCAGGCATTCCCGACTCCCTGTGATGTCCCGAGTGGATGGAAGGCAGTCGATGCTTGTACTCTTCCTCCGAAGTCGACTATTTCTCCGAAATTCGAAATACAAAAATTCGCATCATGTGAAGACATGGAAAAAAAAGTTGCGAGTATACTCGAACGATACCAGAGTCGCTATTGGTACCCCTATCCTATGCTCTATGCAAGATGAGGAGCAGAACTCGATACTATCGCGATGCCGACTATGACGCCAAAAGGAGTCGCTGAAAAATCAGCTGTAGCATCACAATCCGATGTAGGGAACATCTCTGGTCCTGTCTCGACGACGAATACACAAATCCTCGGAGTCGATGAGGCAGATAGTGTCAAAACCGATGGGAAAAATATCTATACCTACTCAGAAGAGGCTGATGAGATCCGTGTGGTCCGTATGAATGATCTCGCACTTCAGAAATCTATCAAACTTCCCGATACATTCTCCTCGGTGCAGCTCTATCTGTCGGATGGTAAGCTCGTCCTTATCGGGACAAAGTATATTACGAGTGGTACCTATTGGACTGCGCGATGGTACAATCCTGAATCAAAAACGATACTCGCTGTCTATGATATGAAGGATCCGATGAATCCCCTCCTCGAACGATATAATCAGATCGATGGAAACTATCGCGACTCTCGTATCGTCGGGAATACTCTCTATTTCCTCTCGACGAGTGAATTCCGCATGCCACCTATATATATGACGAAATATTCTCAGAAATCTTCTGGATTCACTCAGGCGATGAGCGCTATAAAGAAAGATTTCAATATTAAGACACTCGCTCCAGAGATCCGTGAATCCACTCTCGGAAAAAAGGGGAAGTACTCTCAGAGTATTCGCTCTTCAGTCGCTTCATGTAAGGATGTTACCTTCGTCCTTCCTGATGCCAATACTCTGAAAAATATCGACTTCAATCCTTCACTCGTCTCCCTTTCATCTCTCGATATCACTTCTCCTACCGCGAAGATGAAGAGTGAGCTCCTCTTCGGTGATGTCTCCCAGATCCATATGTCGAAGAGTGCCCTCTACATCACTTCAGTCATATCGCAGTCGGCTTCTTCGAACTCAGTTTGTCCTCCGAATGCGAAGTGTTTCGCGCCGAGCTCTTATACACTGAGTTCGACCCTCGTCCATAAGTACGCTCTCCAAAACGGAGGACTGAGTTACCAATATACATCGGCGATTCCTGGAAATCCGATGAGTCAGTATTCTATGGATGAGGATATGAGTGGGAATTTCCGTATCGTCACACAGAACTATGCATGGTCGAGTGGACAGAATCAAAATACGACTGAGCTCTCTGTCATCTCTCCTTCGGGGAAAGTCATCGGAAAGATCCAAAATATCGCCCCAGGAGAGAACTTCCAGTCGGCACGATTCATTTCAGATCGTCTCTACCTCGTGACGTTCCAGCAGATCGATCCACTCTTTGTCATATCTTTACTTGATCCGAAGTCTCCGAAGATCCTCGGCGAGCTGAAAATCCCCGGATACTCGACCTATCTCCACCCCTATGATAAAGATCGTCTTATCTGACTCGGGTATGATACGAAGATAAACCAGTGGTGAGGAACACAAAATGGTGGACTCAAAGTCGATCTCTATAATGTCGCAGATGTGAAGAATCCCAAACAGGAAGCGACTCTCACTCTTGGTGACGCTGGATCATCTTCCGATGTGCTCTCGAATCCTCGCGCCTTCGTCTGGTATAAGGAGAAAAATCTCCTCCTCCTCCCAGCAACCATAATGAAGAGTGCGAACGATCCAACTGATAGTTATCGATCTCAGAGCGCGTTCCAAGGGATCGTCGGAGTCTCTATTATGCCGAATTTGATAAATGAGAAATTTCGCGTCAGTCATATAGCTCTCGATTCGACACTCGAGAAGAAATGGAGAGAGGATTGTGCACAGTATACAAATACGAAAAAGCCGACCTGTCAGAAGCTCCTCGATGGATCTGACTACTGTCCATCTTCGAATTCCTATGTACCACCGTACTGCTACGCGTGATCTACCGTCGAGACCTACTTCGCTTCTCAGATGTGGAACTACCAGAGAGACTTCATCACGCGTGCTCTCTATAGCGGTGAGACACTCTACTCAGTCGCCGAGAGTGGGATCAAGTCATGGAACTTCGATGCTCCGAGCTCTCCGAAAGCATCACTCGAGTTTCCAAAAAGCACAGGAAAGAAGATCTACCCAGTACCGATGATGGCAAAATAATAATATTTGTTATAATTGCAGCAATTAGGTTTACATTTTCTGGTAAGATAATTCCGTAAGGAATTATTCTCTAAGAAATTGTACCTATGCCTTCTTGTTATGCATATATGGAACTCAAGCAAAAAATGTTAGATGATATACT
>JANNCQ010000087.1:0-20140 GCA_031386685.1 Candidatus Altimarinota bacterium
AAATGTGAAGCACGTGCAGTATCACGTGAACGCTTGAGATATCCGGTCATAGCAGGGAATAGAGCAGCAGCAAGTACACCGATAATCGCGATTACGATCATAAGTTCAACCAGGGTAAAACCACGAGAAGAGAATTTCATAGAAAGAATGAAAAGAAATAAAGACAGAGATATTATACAACTTCTCTCGGAAATAAAAGCTTAAAGATAGAGACATACCCTCTATCTTATGTGTAGAATAATGAGTTTTCTCCTTTGGAACAGGTGAAATATTCTACTACGATAAAAATATATCATAAATCAATACTCCTTCCTATTAAGATCAGAAAGAGCGCTCTATAGGATTTGTAAGAGTCATATCATACATATATCTCTTCTAAGTAAAAAATACGCAAAAAAAGTAGCTCTTTTTCTTCTAAATCGAGTCTTAGAGAGACTTCATCATATATTCACTCTGGAGAGTATACCCGATTTTTTCATAATATCCTCTCACTCATACCCCGGCAATTACGGCAATCTTCTCTATACTAGGATACTCTGTACGCACAATATCTTCTGCTTGTTGCATAAGTTTTTTTCCAAATCCCATATGTTGCCCGCTTCCATCACCCGGCATTCCGAGGGGGAGCTGATCTCAGAAGACATGAAGCTCGCGGATGATAGCGGCTCATTCTAAAACAGAAACGAAGTGCTTCTCACCTGTGAAGTATTGGGATGGAATACGCAGACGCAGGAGTCCAAAGATTGTCCGATCAGAGGGGTCTATATACTGTATGAAGTATTCATGTCCTCCAGAAGCGTCATATGAAGTTATTTCGAGGATAGCATCATATGGATTATTCCCTTTGGCGCGTATCTCTCGTGCAGAGATATCTCCCCTGATAATACCCTTATCTCGCATACGCACTTCTGTAAGCTGGCGGAGATTCGCGAGCTTCGATCCCGCGAGGATCTGATCGGCTGGGATATCACGATACATACGATTGAGTCGTATATACTCAGGAAGCATCCCCTGGAGATCTGCCATGAGATCGATCAGCGTCTCGTCGTCATACGGGATGAAACCTCACTCTCGCCAGATCCCTTCGAGTTCGGAATGTGGAGTCACTACCATAGGATAGATCTTCATCTCATCCGGCCGGAAATCTGGATCTCTGAATACCCGCTCCATACTCTCTCGATCAGTAGCTGGGACAGCCCCAAGAAGTCAGGGCATCATATGAGCGACGACTTTCATCCCTGCATCTTTGAGGAGTCTGGTCGCCTCTATAGATTCTTTGTTTCCATGGCCACGTTTATTGTGATCATTGATCATATCGATCGTCGTCTGATATCCGATCTCGACTCGTGTCACACCATAGCGCCGTAGGCGTATGATCTCTTGAGGCGTGACCCAGTCAGGTCGAGTCTCGATAGCGATACCGATCACTCGACTTTCTGCAGTCTCATTTCGTTTTTTTGCTTCTTCGAGATTCGCAGATATATGCATCTCATATCACTTTTTCACTTTGAATCGTGCGAACATGTCATCTCCGATCTCGATAGACTCAAGAAATGGACGAAGCTCACTATAGGTAGTATGGGCATCATAGATCCCTCGTATAAAGTCTTCCTGATACTCCTCTGGGTATACACTCCACGTCCCTCAGATGATACGGATATCACACTTCGTGATGGCATTTCCTGTGATTTCGAGTGATCGGAGTCTGTTTTGTACCTGACGTACCGGATCGAAAGCATTCGCTTCCGCTCGCTGGACAGCTGGCTCACCCGTGATATAGCTCTTCGGGAGTCCCTCATAGGTCGGACAGAAGACACACTTCCCAGGACATCACCAAAATTTCGTGAGCAACGATATCACGGATACTCAGGAGAGCGATCTCACTCATCGCTTACGGAGCATCTTCCAGACACGGGGATCATAAGCGAGTGTCTTCTCATCGATCATCGAGCGATAGTATTCGATCACTTCTATAGAAGTCGTATCTTCGACCGTATTTCCGTATTTTGAGAGAAGGAGATTTTTCGTCTTCTGATAATCTCGCTTAGTGATAAGTGAATCATCTGAAATGAGTGCGATGAGAAATTCATGGAGAAATGCGGATTGCATGGAAGATATTTCAAAGAGAAGAGTAGGAAATGTATAGTATGGATTTTTGTTCCTTTGTGAAAACTTTTTGACTTTTTCGGCTCTCCTTATACAATAACCCCCGACTACTCATCTTTAGAATTCTAAAATCTCTAGAGAGCATCTACCTTTATGCGGGGGTAACATAAAAGAGTGAGTGTACTAAGGCTTCAACCCTTGGGTGTGACGGTTCGAACCCGTTCCCCCGCTCCATAAAATTTCAATACCATGCTCAAAATTCGTGGAAGAGATGGAACACCATCACAACTCAATAGAGCACTAAAACATGAAGAACAAATTTGAAATTATAGAGACAATGATACTGGAAAACCGACCCTTCCCTGAATAAGAGCTGCAAAAATACTAGAAGCACAAACCGAACCTATAGGAATCATAGAAGTGAATGTCACTCAAGATCCTCAAACAGGCGCATGGTCGCTCCTCATCGAATCAAGAAACGCAATATAATCTATGGCAAACAGTCACGGACTCAAATCTAGCATCGTCAAAAAACAAGCCGCCGCTCGAAAGCTCTCTAAGGGCAAGAAGAAGATGGCTCTTGTCTATACCGGAAATGAGAATAAGCAATCACGATTCAATCTCTCCTACAAGAAAAGAACCAGGTATATGCAGAATAAAGACGCCTTCCCCAAGAAAAAACTTCCCACTAAAAATATCGACCAACTCAAAGAAATGGGAATCATCGATGATCGAGGATTCTTCAAGAAAGGAAAAAAGAAAAACTATATCACCCATTCAATGGTAGATATCAAAGGTCTCGACTTCTACGGTATGCCTCGCAGTAGCTAAAACTCCTCATTAGAGGAGTTTTTTATTGGCGAGATCTGATTTTCTGAGCATGGATCGGAAGTTTTGCGTATGCTTTCATTCATCGAGTCATTTGAGAAACTTTACGACTTTCTCAGGAGATTCCTGCATTTTTCGGTCCATATAATCGAGGAATTTTTTATGAAGTTTTATATGCTGGATACCTTTCATCTCGGCTCGAGAGAACTTCTCTCCAAAAGTCGACTCACAAATCTTATCCACCTCTGCAAGCACATCTTCCCAACCTTCAAATGGAAAAACAAGATCCCATTCGACACGACGACCTCATCGTACAAGACGGACCACTATGTCATCCTCTTCCATATCGATAGTCCTCATATTGGCACTCTTTTCTAAGTGATAATTATCAATTATTCAAAGGAGATAGCTACTCGTTGTTCCATGTGCGACGATCACATTCACGGATTCTATCGTTGAGTGAATGATCCTTCGGAGAAAATCCGATATTCAAACCGGATGGTCCTTTGCAAATTTTGTTATAAGAGCACGAGGTCGTATATTCGGGAGATCTTTTGGTGGATTCTGGAGACCATCTACCAAAGTAATCTTTATGATGATTCAATGAACATCCTTCAGAACTCGACGCATAATTCTTGCCGTGTGCAATGCTCGAAGAAATGGACTCGCAAAGAGTCTCATATATATCGGAAGTCTCTTTCATTTTGATATTGAGGTTCATTTTCATATTTGAGTAAGTCCTCCATGGGGACCGCCTGGTTGCCCCACTTTTTTATCTCTTGGACTCTGTCCATGTACCGTCACGCCAAATATCTTTGTAAAATTTATCTTATTCACAAGCTGATACTGAAGATCATTAATGATGATAGCAAGTCGACTTCTCTCGGGTATAATATCACTCGCATCATGAGAGCTTATATATGCCTGTTCTATCTTTTTGAGTCGACTTCTCTCGGGTATAATATCACTCGCACCATGAAAGCTCATATATGCCTGTTCTATTTTTTCGACAAGTGCTCTTTGCTCATCATACGCTTCGAGAAAATCAATATAATATCGCTTTCGATCGTTTGGGATACTTCACATATCTGCATATCCCTCTCCACCACTTGAAGCTGGTCATCATGTATCGAGAAACTTCATAAATATCGAAAAAATACGAGCATCGAAATACCCTCACTGATTCCACTCAATCAGTAGAGTACGCATTTTTTCTGGATCCTGCACTTTATGGCAGATGGCCTGATAAGCTCTTATAATAGTATGGATCCTCGCTTCGAGAGGGATATCTTCTTTGCTGAGTCCAAATGGGCATCCTGAACCGCTCATCATCTCCGTACGAGATATGAGAATGGCTCGTATCATGTCAAGCACATTTCGCGTAATTCTCCCTCATAAGATAGTATCCATCGAAGCGACTATACGATCTCGATCATTATCTCAAGTAGCATGAGAAATTGTGAGTATACCTGAGAGTTCGAGAGCTTGGTGGCACTCCGCTGCATACTCCGGATTGTCTCGCACATCAGCTGAGATAGAAGTATTCCCAGTATCAGATAAGACCATTTCTACAAATCGACCATAATCATTTGGGGCTTTGACCATTCTCATAGTCTTCTCTGCTTCCCGAGTAAACTTTCGGTAATCACGAGCATATGAGATAAAAGCATTTTCTTTTTGCTCTATATGACGAACTAAAATAGGATTAATAATATCTTTGATGTGATCTTCATCGGGTCGATTCTGACTCTCTGCACTACCGTAGTCGATGATGACTCGATATTTTCTTTCTTGATCGAGTATGTCAACTTTAAGAGTATATTCATATTCTCGGGCGGATTTTCTGATACTTTTTATTTTTTTTGCGTCCACACGATGGATCGTGATCGGTTCACCACTTTCTTCTGAGATGATAAGAAGTCGGATAGGTCAGAATATCGCTTCGATCTTCCTTATAATATCGTTATGATCTCTTACTCCCTCCAAGTATGTATCTGTTTTTTTTGCTTTTTTGTGAAGATCTCATTTTCGTTTTGTATTTTCTTGCTCTATTGCAGGATAGATCAATTTTCTTAAAAGAGGATTTTCTGAAAAAGCGATTGCTGTTGGTTTCATTATCTGTCACAAAATATTGACATAGTATGCGATTAGAATAGCTTTTCCTTCAACCTCTTCTGAAGGATATTCTCAGCCATACTGACCTAAGAGACTAACTGCACGATAAAAATACGTTTCTTGAGTTTCCTTCAAACTATCAAGATGTGTGTAAAGATAACAGTTCTCCATCAGGTAGAGAAGAACCGGTATTTTTTTACGGTTCTCTTCGCATGTACCGACAGTGTCAAATAACTTCTCAAGATATTGTATGCTTTGGGGTCCTGGGGTCGGTATTCATGATATCACTCCAACTAGATTCAATTGTGTACGATCATTGAGTGATTGCACTCAAGTTATTGAACTATTAAAAACTTGTGATAGTTCAAATAATGATGTTGAGATATCGGGTATGGTGTTTAGATGTGTATTCAATGTTTTGTTATATAAAATGTTTTGAGAGATACCGTATAGTCATTGCAAAAACATGAGTTTCTCTTGAAATCGTCGTGCTTACAGTTTTTGGAAAGTGATAGTACTTCCTTAATGGAAAATTGCCTTGCATAGCGTTAGTAATTTTTGTCTTGTATTTGTCCGTTTTGTATTTTTCCATTTTGGATATTCTCATATGCCGAATCTCAGATTTGAGAATTTCTTAACCTATACTTCTTATGAACAACCATATTGCCAAGCAGCTATATGATCTCGATGAGCACTTCCTCCTCTCTAGAAAGAAGCTAGAGAATACAGGAGTATGACCAACCCAGAAGATCGAATATATCGAAATACGATGGAAATATCTGAAAAAGGAAGAAATTCTGAGTGATATGAACCAGATACTTAGATTTAGCGAACCGTCAGAAGTACCTCTTCTAAAAAGAAATAGTGTATACAAAGAGATGAAGCTTCTTCTTCTTGTGCTTGGAGAAAAAAAGTGGTGAAAGTTTCATTCTCGAGTAATCGCAATCATGGAGAAATACTTAAAATGAATAGAAAAGTTTTTGTCTAAATCAAAAATTCAAGCAATACACTTATATAGAAAGCTCTTTGAGTGAACGATGATCGCCATTATAGAAGAAGTAAAAAAACCATAGAGAACATTCTCTGAGTTAGAGTTTTTGGATAATACCGATCACAACATGTTTATCCTTTTGGAGTCGAAGATAGTACTCAGTGATCCCTCCCGTACAACTTAAGGAAAGTTCTTCCAAAAAATATTTTTTCACGATTTTCTTAATCGGAAGGACTATTTTCCCGAGGAGCTCATTTTTATTTTGAGAATAGGTAGAGACAGGAAGCTTTGTATTTGATACTTCCTCTCAAAGGTTCATAAGAAGGAGTTTCAGCATATCGATGGTCGTATTCTGTGAGTGGATATCGCGTGAAGTGAGCTTCTTCCCTTGTATATATATCCTTCATGCGATTTCATCGAGAAGGATACCGTGTGTTTCACTTTTCACGATCATATCATAGTCACCACAATAAGCATTTCCATGAGAGTCTCTATAGAAGACGTCTCCTTTTTTTGTATAAGAAGAGTAACTCTCTTTTGAGATATATTGTTCGAGTCGTATACCATCTTTACCATATCCATCTCTCCATGAAGCATGGTAGAGAGAAGCTCCCTGCCCATCAAGTCTCAGTTGTTCAAGCGTCTTTTCGAAGGTAGTACGACTATACCCTTTTTTCATGACAAAAAGGAGACTTCATCACATTTTTCCTGTATTAAATGGAAGGATAGCAATCTTCTCATCTCGAAATTGCTGGAATCGGTGGAAATAATGTATGATGTCAAAGAAGAAAGTATTTTCCTTTTGATAGGAGAAGCTCGAAAGCCCGATTTGTTGAAGTATTTCTATATATTGATCCGGAGAGTCTCCATTACTAGAATTTGTTAAGAGTATCGAAAATGCTTCAAGAATCCTCATGTTTAAATCATCGATATGGGGATAGGGAGTATTATTTTGCTCAAATCCAAGAAGCTGGATAAGTCTCATTTTACTTTCTTCTTCGATAGGAAGTGATCCTATGATGTTTCTTATAAGTTGACTCCGCTCTCGTCCTTCATCAAGTATCCATAATCGAGTCTTTTCCATCTCTCCGAACCGATATTCAACACCCATAAAAAGTATCCCATAGTCGAGAGGGAACTCTCAAGGTAAAAGTGAGGGAGTCCCCAGAAAATGCTCAAGAGTATCCTTATACAATGTCATATCTGGCTTCACATTCTGGAGAAAATCTCTGCTCTCATTCCTCTCATGTTCATCTTCAGAAGAAACAGGATTTTTCCCGGAGAAATATACGATCGGACTGGCGCATCTGCCGAGCATCACAGCATAGTTACTTCCTCCACCGATACTTTTTTCTCATGAAATATAGTGAGAAAGAGTGAGACTAAAGGTATAGATCTCCTCAAAGAGGGGATGATCTTCTGAAAATTCACCTTGTCTAAAATCTGAAGGATCGAGTTTTCAAGAAATGATATATACCATATATGCAAGGAGGACTGAGCATACTGCCGAAAAAGCAAATCCATGTCATGGCGGCGCCTCAGAAAGAAAGTCGAACTCTATCCCTCATACAAAGCCCTGCTCATGAAGATAGTTCTCAAGAAATAGCGTAAGATTCTCGATTGGGTGTTGGAAAGATTCAGCGAAAGATTTCTCTCGGAAGGTATCAAGGAGGATATCGTATACATATAGTGTACGAAAAGTGATTTTCCCTGAGTTATTAGGACATATCCCACAAAAAGTCTTGAGAGGAAGTTTTTGTTTGATGCGAAGTACGCTCACACCGTGGGATATATCGGGTCACCAGGTCAATATACCATCGCCACTTATGACGATATCATGCGTATGAAAAAAGTCACTATATAGCTCTCTAAATTCTCGCTGAAAATTCTCTGAATTCATTCTGACACTGTGCGGAGCTCGGGTAATCGAAGAATCGGATGAGTCGTTTTTCATGCTCTGAAGAAATTAGAGGATCTTTTTTTCATTATACCCCTGCATGAAGAGATAGCAAGAGTATATTTTGGTCTCCCATTGGATTTTCACATTTGTCTTTTTTTTGTCTTTTCCAGAGAAAAAATAGAGCCTATACTTTCCTTAGTCTTTCGAGACTCGTGTACGAATCTTCGCTTTTCTCTCTAAATTTATGCATCTATAGCATGAATCCTCGTAATTGGAAATATTAGGCCAATTCTTACAACTCACTATCCGATCATTTATCCTATCAGGAGAATATCGATTGCTACGACTGAGAAGATATAAGGAAAGATCACGAGTCATCGGAAGACATTTTTTTACGCTTTATCCTATGTTTCATTTCCATCACAAACATCAGAGAGTTCTAAGGAATCATACAGGGATTTTCGCAGAATTTTATCCAGAAGAAAATATCAGCTCTATATATCGAAGTTATAAAGTCATACCAAGACCAATTTCGAGGACGTTCCAGATTATCGCATTCGGCATCTTTCTTCTCCTATTCTCTGTTCGTATCGGTGATTCTGCTGATTCTTCGAGTCCTCCTCCCTAGCGATCACATCATACCTCTGGGAAAATAAATACAAAAAATAGCTGTTGTTCTTATATGTAAAATTTATTATTATGGAATATATTAATCTCTTCTGAAAACTCAAGAAGAAGCTCCTCTCAGGAATGATCCTCATATCACTTTGTACTACCATCAGTCCTCTCTTTGTAGAAGTAAGTGCGACAGTCGTAAGCAATCCAAATAATACTCTCATGTGAAGCAATAATAACTATGTAAACTCTACGAACTCTGGAGCATATGCTATAAATTTTATGTTCAGCTGAACACTCGATATGAATGACACCGTGCGTGTAACAGCCATGAATGGTTCTGGAAATACGGCGACAGGTTCGTATGTTTCACCTCTTGGATGAGAATCCAGTGGTTCTCTCAATATTAACTTCAGTACTCCTCCTTGGCCTGACTGAATAGTCACCTACGATGCTATCGTATATTCTGGGGGTATCTCGAGTCAGATAACAGCGTCAGGAATTACTTCTAGCGGTATACTCGACGCTACTAAGCCTGTGATTACTCTATCTTCTACTGCTTCTGGGAGCATCTCATGAGCTATCATGATAGTTGCTAATTCTTCTGAGACACTGCTATGATTCAGTGGGAGTGATGTAGTGGTGACGAATGGTACAGCGAGTGGCTTTACACAAATAACTTCTACAGGATATACATTTAGCGTCACGCCGACGATGTCTGGTATGGTAACGATTTCTGTAGGAACTGGAATGGCAAATGATATGGCAGGAAATCTAAATAAAGCATCGAATTTGCTTATATATAGTTATTCTGGGGCTGATACGACTGCTCCAATCGTCACTATCACGAGCCATGCAAGTGGTGCTACAGTGACAGGCTCTCCAGTACTATCAGGGAGTGTCACTGATACAGGAAGTAGTATCTCGAGCGTGACAGTAAATGGATCTCCAGCAACATTCGGGTCGGGTATTTTTTCTAAGACACTCACTGGTCTATCGTCTGGACCCAATACCATCATAGTCATTGCGACTGATGCTTCAGGAAATACATGATCTAGTTCTATAGTACTTCGTCGTGTACCACTATCATCTACTCCTACTGCTACTCTCTCTGGAACATCAAATGCAGTAATAACATTTGACACCGATATAACTGCAACTGGAGTAGTACGCTATGGAACTACATCTGGAGCTCTCCTGATGACAGCAACTGGTACAAATAGTGGTATATCACATGGTATTACACTTTCAGGACTTTCACTCGATACTACTTATTACTATAGAGTCTTAGGTGAGGGCGGACCAGAGTCTAGCACTATGCAATTCAGGACTGCTACTACAATAGGGAACAATTCATCATGAGCCATCATGGCTACAGGTGCAATCTATCTAAGCGGATGAACATCTACTGGTGTAACTTTTATCAATAGTGGAACAATCACTATAGTGAGCGTGACGTCGAATGGTTCATCGATATTCTTCCCATATAACAGACTCACGATCACCGCTTCAGGAGGAGGATGGGACAATATCCTCCAAGCCCCTGAGATACGAAGCAACATCGGGAATCTTTCACTCTCTGGATATGCATTCACAGGAACTGCCTATCAAGTGGGCAATGCGAATATAGAGTTATTCTTCTCATGACAAGTCGCCACTATCAATCTGAAAGTGAGTCCCTCACTGAGTGGGCAAACACTCATGGTATACCGATCGAGTGATAACTGAAATACCTATACCCAACACACGAGCTGTATCGTCTCTGGAACGAATTGTACCTTCACGACCAATCAGCCAGCAATCTTTGCTCTCGCTGTCCTTTCAGACACACTTCCGGATCCGTTTAGTTTCTCAGGTATTACGAATGCAGAGCTCTCCACTCTCTATATAAGTAGCCCTACTACTGTCTCTGGATTCAGCTCAGGAACTGTCATATCAGTATCAGGAGGGGAATATAGTATCAATAGCGGAAGCTTCACTACAATTAGTGGAATGGTGAATCCTGGAGATACCGTCAAAGTTAGAGGTATATCTTCTCCAGTGAACTCTACTACTACAAATATCACTCTAAATGTTGGCTCCTCTTCTGCGGCATTTAGTATCACTACAAAAAACACTACTTGAGGAGGCGGATGAGGTGGTGGGGGTGGATGAGGAGGCGGATGAGGTGGTGGGGGTGGGACACCTGCAACGATAGATAATTGTCCAAATGGAGATACTTCAGGGGCATACTATGATGGTCGTTGTAGTATGATGAGTGGTACAGGTACTTCATATAATCCTCCAGTTTATTGTAATGATATTCAGGATAAATTCATTATACCATCTATCATCCTCGATGATAATGCAGTGATCCTGTTTCGGGATACAAGGTCGAATTGGGCAAAAGAATATATCCATAATCTCGTCAGTCGTGGTATCATAAACAATACCACATACTACCGTCCGGAAGATAGATTGACTCGTGCAGAATTCCTGAAGATTGTAATCAATACGGCAGGTTGGTCTGTACCGAGTATGAATACTACTCTTCCATATAATGATGTTTCTCTCAATTCTTGGTACGCTAAATATACATCATTTGCTCTCGCAAAGGGCATGATACAGACGAGTTCTAGATTCCGACCCAATGATACTATCACTCGTGCAGAAGCCATGAAGATACTCATGATCGCTCTCTGAGCCTGTATCATAGATCCAGTGACAGAAATGACCTTCAGTGATGTGAACTATAACTCTGACCTAGCAAAATATATCGAAACAGCAGTATCACTTCAAGTCGCTTCTGGGCAAATGAGAGGTGGAAATAGGATCTTCCGGCCAAATGATCCTATCACTCGTGCTGAAATAGCGAAAGTCGTGGTGAATACCTTCGATTTGAAATAATCCTTATTACCTCACTCTTCTTAACCTATGCATAATCGACACCAAAAGAGGAACTTCCTCTCTGTCGAAATACGTGTACCGCCATAGCGTATCTCCTTCATTCTTTCTCTCTTGTTTTTATACATTTATTATTACACACTATGACTACGCAAAAAGACTATACATCTGGAACTGATACAAATAAGGTCGCTCAATGGGATCGCTCCGGTGGATCCGACACTCACCCGAATTCAGGAGATGATACCAAAAAAACTGGGAATGAACCTCATCCGAAAGCAGGAAATGGTGACCCAAAAAAGATGTAATCATCCTCGTAGAAAAATCCTCTCATGAAAGTGGGGGGATTTCTCATCACTATATAAGAGAAGAATTTGTCTTTAATTTATCTTTTCATATCTATTTCATACAGCTATACTTTCTCTTACATCCTTAGGGAAGTTATACTCAAAACAAATCCAATGATGAATAATAATCATTCTTCTTGATCTTTGAATACTGAAACATAATCAATCTTCTTTCTTAAGAAAACTCAAGTACTTTGCTAAAGACTCATTTGTCAGATTATTCATATCATCACTGACTTGTATTATACTCTTTCTCCCCCCCCCCCCCCCTAAGAATAAGCTTTTATTATTAATCAATGCCTAAAATGAAACGGTTCTATAAAAAAATCCTGAGTGGTGGAGCTATCCTATCGCTTCTACTTTCCACAGGTGTGAGCACTTTTGCTTCCAGTCATCGAGAAGCCCCTATGATAAGCGGTGATGCGAAAGTAGATGCGACCGATCTCTATGCATTCGTCAGTCCAGATAAGAAAAATACCGTTACGATTATCGCTAACTATATACCTTTCGAAGAGCCAGCAGGTGGACCGAATTTCGACTCTTTTGATGATAAAGCCCTCTATGAGATACATATAGATAATAATGGTGATGCAAAACCAGATATTACTTACCAATTCCAATTCAAAACTACGGTTGCGAATCCAAATACATTCCTTTATAATGTATGACCGATCACTTCTCTTACAGATACTGACTGGAATGTACGCCAAACATATACATTAACAAAAGTAGAAAATGGCCAGTCGACTGTCCTCTGAACTGATCTCAAATCTCCTCCAGTAAATATCGGACCAAAATCCACTCCAAACTATGCATCGCTACAAGCAGAAGCGATCTATGATATAGGGAATGGTGCATTAGCTTTTGCAGGACAGAGTGATGATCCATTCTTCGTAGATCTTGGTGCAACTTTTGATCTTCTTACGATCAGAAAGCTTCCAGGAAATGCGGGTGGTGGAATCAATACTGCAAAAGGATTTAACGTCCATAGTCTTGCTCTTCAGATACCTATATCTCAAGTCACAAAAAATCGAGATAGACCGACTGAAGTTGCAAATGGAGACTCTGTAATTGGAGTCTGGACCACCGCTTCTCGAATGAGCACTCGTGTTCTCAATTCTATTTGAACAAGCGATATCTCAGGTGGATGGGTACAAGTCTCTCGACTTGGAGCACCACTGGTGAATGAAGTCGTCGTACCTCTTGGTGCAAAAGATCTCTTCAATGGATCAAAGCCTGAGAATGACGCTCAATTTGCGAATGGGGTGACAAACCCTGAGCTTGGAAAACTTCTTAATGCACTCTATAAAATTAAAGTTCCGCCACAAGGTAACTTCGGAACTACAGAAGCTCGAGATGACCTCGTCGCGATATTCCTCACGGGTATCCCAGGAGTCACTCAGCCGAAAAATGTGGTAGCCTCTGAAGAGCTTCGTCTCAATGTGGCGGTTCCACCTACTATGAATCCCAATCGTCTTGGAGTACTCGGTGGAGATAATCAAGGTTATCCCAATGGACGACGTCTCGTAGACGATGTAGTGGACATATCACTTCGGGCAGTAGCAGGAGCTGCATATCCACTCTTTCATCCAAACTTTATCCCTGATGCGACTGGACTAAAGCTCGGTGATGGAGTAGATAAGAACGATATATCATTTAGAAGTACCTTCCCATACATGGCATTGCCAAATCGTGGATTTGAAAGTGTAGCTCATGGAAACTATACCAATACAACTGTTACTACAGCACCACGACCCCCTGTAGCACAAGCACCAGCTGCACTCGTTATCTGTAATATTAAATATCATATGATGATCGGAGCTACTGGTTGGGATGTAGGATGTCTTCAACAGTTTCTGATAGAAAAGAGATTCCTTCATATCACTACTCCGACAAAATACTTCGGTGAGTATACGAGAAAGGCTCTTATGGAATGGCAGATGAGTGCCAATCAGAGAGTAACAGGGTATCTGAATTAAGTATTCATTCTTCAACTTGCTTTTTTACGGTTTACTTTTAGGAATATCAGGACAGAATTTCTACTCTGATATTCCTATAAAGTACATCATATTTACCATATACATATGTCTGATACGGACTATAGCAAAACTCTTCTCCTCATTGTTGGGAGTATCATATTCTGCTTTCTTTCTTCTTGTAATTTTGATTCATCGTCCTGAAATCCAAAAATTGGAAATGCATCTTCCTCTCGAACTTCGAGTGTAGAGAGTGGAATCACACAATATGAGTGAATTATTCATGATAATCAAGACAATATCTGAGCATATATAACGTTGAGTAGTCTCTACCAACAAAAGATTCGCGAGACTGCGGATATGTCATACTATGATACTATCGATAGCCTCATGGATAAGGCGGAAGTTCTCAGCCCTCAGAATCCTGATATACTTTCTCAAAGGGCGCAAGTCGCTCTTGGTCGACATAGTTTCCAAGAGTGAAAAGAGTATATACAGAGAGCTATAGCGATCAATCCTAATCGTGCTTCATACTATTGAACTCTTGGTGACGCAGAGATCGAGCTTGGCGAATATACAGGTGCCGTAGAATCTATTCAGAAAATGATAGATATACGTCCTGATTATAGTTCATACATACGAATAGCATATCTTCGTGAGCTTTATGGTGATATAAAGGGTGCAAAAGATGGACTAGCACTTGCGATCGATGCTGGAAGTAAAAATAAGGAAAACAACGCATTCGCCTATACGGAGCTCTGAAAACTCGATATGCGAAGTGATCTCTTAATAGCTCAATCTCACTTTGAGTCAGCATTGAGAGTAGTAGAGAATTATCCCCCAGCCTTAGAATGACTTGGCAAAATAGCATATTTCCAAGGTAATGCCACCTGAGCAATAGCATATTTCGAAACAGCATTTGAAAAACTTCCTTTAGTGCAGTATCTCGTGGATAAAGCTGATATATACACACTTATATGAGAAAGTCAGAAAGCCCTGCTCAATCTCACACTTGCAAAAATTTCTTTTGATATGGCGTTGAATTCTGGGGTGAATAATAATCTAGAGTCATCACTATTTTTAACTGATCATGATCTCGATCTATCCTGATCCCTTGAGAAAGCAAAAAAAAGCTATACAGAACGGCCGAATATATATGTCGCAGACGCACTCTCGTGGGCACTCTACAAAAATCAGAAATTCTCCGAAGCGTCCTCTTATACAAAAGAAGCTTTGCGCATATGAGAGAATGATTCCCTTATACTCTACCACCAAGGTATGATAGCCCTTGCAATAGGGAACAAAGTGGATGCGAAAAAATACCTCTCCAAAGCCTTAGACCTCCATCCTTACTTCTCTCTTTTGGATAGTAAGAAGGCACGAGATACTCTTATTACTTTACAATAACTCGACATGAAACGATTGCGAAGTGCTCTCATTCGATTTCTCTTATCTTGATTGATATTAGTATCTATTTTGGGGAGCTTACCGACTTCTCAGGCACACGAGATCATACCACGAGCCTTACAAGAGTATGTGGTAACCCATCCAAATGCAACTCCAGAAGAGATCCAACAGTTTGCTGAGAATCAATCACCAGAGTTTGCAGGAAAGTATAGGAACGGTACAGAGATCCTTGGGATCATCAGAAATAACAAGACATCGCTCATCGATAATATGTACGACTTTTTCAAACTCTGAGTCTGACACATATTGAGTGGTCCAGATCATATACTCTTTGTCCTTTCACTCTTACTCGTTTTTGTCTCTTGGAAAGAAATCCTCAAACTTACCTGAGTATTCACGATCGCGCATAGTATCACCCTCATTCTTGCAGGAACAGGGATACTGATACTGAGCTCTCGGATTGTGGAGCCGATGATAGCACTTTCGATTGCTTATGTTGCATTCACTTCAGTATTTCTTCGCTCCTGGTGATTTTTCGGAAACAATAAGTCAAAAATGTTCGCTATATTTTTCTTTGGTCTGTTTCATGGCCTCTGATTCGCATGATTACTTCAAGAAATAAATGTCCCACAGGATAAATTCATCTCATCACTTTTAGCCTTCAATCTCGGTATCGAGTGAGGTCAGCTGATTATCGTAGGTCTCGCATTCCCTTTCATATATTTCTTCAGTGGGAAAAAATGGTATCCTACTCTGGTAAAAATATTTTCTACTATTATTATCATTATTGCACTCTACTGGTTTGTGGAGAGACTCATGATTGGATAGATAAAGTCAGATACAAAAGAGCTATACCAACTCTCTATATAAGAGTTATATCTTCCATACAAAATATTATATTTTAAGGCTTAATATCTAAAAAAGTACTGTATTGTCTTGTTTCTGTCTTTTTATCTGAACAAATACTTCATATAATTATCTTAGTCTTTCAAGACTCGTGCATCTATCTCTACCTTTTCTCTACCAATTTTTGCAATTCATAGTAAGAGTCTCGTGATCTGGTACTACGCCAGATATACACAACTCACTATACAATATCTCACTTTTAATGAGAGCATTGACTAAAGCATCCATGAGAGATATATCTAAGATAACAACGATCTTGAAGGATCTCCCTTTGCCCACGCTTCCATGGACTCGATACTCACAAGAAATCTCGTCATAGATGTGGTAGTCAAATCTCGCGCTCTGTGTTTCAGTTTTCTATTATTATAATTTTATATATATGATCAACAGCAACAATCAGACAAAATCATGGGATAAGACAGGAACTCCTGATACAAAGCCTACAGGTGATGACAAGAAAATGGGTACAGACCCACGACCAAAGGCAGGATCAGGTGATCCAAAAAAAGTCTAAACATCCCTCCTCTAAAAATCCCCTCACGAAAGCGAAGGGATTTTTTCTACTCTATCCGGAGCATCCCGCGAAATCCTCTCCCAGCATAGTAAGACTCTGCACCATTGTGATAAGCAAATACTCTCTCATATCGACGATCACAGAAAAGCGCACCACCAAGTCTTCTCATCTCTACAGGAGCATATACCCAGCTCGAGGTCTTCATATCGAAACTCCCGAGTTTCTGTAATGCTCGATATTGTTCTTCTGTCAAAAGCTCAATTCCGAAAGAAGTCGCCATATCTATAGCGTTATTTTTGGGCTTATTTTCTTTTCTCGAATCGAGAGCGGCTCGATCATAGCAGAAACTCCTCCTTCCTATCGGGCTCTCTGGTGAGCAGTCGACGAAGATGATCTCATCCGTCTTTCCACCAAAATGCACGACATCAGGTTCGCCGCCAGTGAGTTCCATCTCTAAGAGCGACCAGAGCTTCTCTGGAAGTGATTCCAATCTTGCTTCTACTTTCGACCAGTCTCAGCCTTCATGGCGTTTCATGTTCTTCTCGAAACGTGATTGCAGTATTTTCAGAAGCTCCAGACGTTCGACTTCTGAGAGAGTATTTTTGTGAGTCATAGTGAGGAAAAAAAGAAATAATGAAATGCGTATTATATAGAAAAGGGGGGGGTTTCTATAGAGCATAAACTTATCTCCCCTTCAATCTACTGACTGCAAGATTTGGGTTACTCATTTTCTTAAAGAAGTTGTACCGATAGAAAGCCGTATTTCATTCTGGATTTCTTACCTGTACAACACCTAATCCAACTCTATCAGGCTTGAATCAAAGGAAGCTTCAAATAGAAATATTTGGCATATCATACGCAAAGGCAAAATTTGCCTTCTTGAGAGTGTCATAGACATAGACGTCTCTATATATTGAATATCTTCATACAATTGTCGTATGATAGATGATGAACCTTCCATCAAATGTATCAATACTTGCAGGACCAAGATTTACATCCATACCTAATCAGTATCCATTATTAAAAATATAAGCAAATAACTGATCCTTGACCTTATTTTCACAATCATGTTTCTGTAAAATAAGTCTCGTATTATTACTTGACTTTGGGATACTTTCATCTCTTTCTATCGCTGAAGTTGCTATATAAACATCTGTTCATTTCTTGAGAAAGTTCTCCGAGTAAGTATCGGAAGTAACGTAGTATGTATCTATAATCTCATTATATATTCCATCCTTATATTTGCAGTATGCCGTCATGTCTGATTGAGCATGTAACTCTAAAGAAGAGAAAATAGAGAGGAGTGCGAAGAAGCTAAAACTGATAAAATATGATTTTTTCATAATGTTTATGCATGAAAATATATACAATATTATTGTACTAAATTTGAATATCAAGTCAACACTGTTCTAAAGTGCCTCATTTCCTTATTTCATCGTCGCGATATCGATCACGAACCGATACCACACATCGGACTTGAGCATACGCTCATATGCAATATCGATCCCATCTGCTGAGACGATCTCGATCTCAGGGGCGATACCATGATCTGCACAGAAGTCGAGCATTTCTTGAGTTTCTTCAATTCCACCGATGAGCGACCCGGCGAAGGATCGACGCTTCATGATGAGGGAGAATACACTCACTGAGAGAGGATGGGATGGAGCTCATACATTCACTAGAGTGCCTCCGACAGCGAGGAGCGAGAGATACGCATTGAGGTCGACTTCGGCACTCACTGTATTGATGATGAGATCATATCTGCCTGCGAGTTTTTGGAATGTCTCAGGATCTTTCGCCGCATAGTAGTCAGTCGCACCGAATTTGAGTCCGTCGGCTTGCTTTGAGAGAGACTGAGAGAGGATGGTGACCGTAGCACCGAGAGCCACAGCGATCTTCACCGCCATGTGCCCTAGTCCTCCGAATCCGACGACCGCGACTTTTTTGCCTGGACCTGCACCATAGCGCTTGAGTGGTGAATAGGTCGTAATTCCTGCACAGAGAAGTGGTGCGGCGACATCGAGCTCGATGGAGTCAGGGATCGAGAGGACGAAGTCCTCCGTCACGACGATATGCGTAGAGTATCCACCTTGGGTAATACGTCCATCCTTTCATACGGCTCCATATGTTCCGGTAAACCCATTCAAGCAGAACTGTTCTTCACCATGCTCGCAACTCGTGCACGTACGACAGGAGTCGACGAGACAGCCGACACCGACTCGGTCTCCGACGCTATACATCGTGACTCAAACTCCTACTGCGGACACGACTCCTGCGATCTCATGTCCA
Source organism: Candidatus Altimarinota bacterium (assembly GCA_031386685.1). Lineage (GTDB taxonomy): Bacteria > Patescibacteriota > Gracilibacteria > BD1-5 > UBA2023 > JAGOMW01. The sequence continues at coordinate 18,878 of JANNCQ010000087.1, forward strand.
GGGACGATCGGGTACTTTGTAGGCCCCCATTCCCCTTTTGCGGTATGGATATCAGAGTGGCATATGCCACAATACTTGATCTCGATAAGGATATCCTCTGGTCCGAGATCACGACGATCGAGACTCATCGATTTGAAGGATTCGGTTGGTCCGAAGACAGCTCGAGATTGTGCAGTGATCATAGTGAGTAATGATAAGGAGGTAAAAAAATACTTTATGGTTCAGATTTTCTCAATTTTCTCGAAAAATATATGAATAGTATGGTATCTGCGGGATGTGAAGTCAAATCATTTTTTCAGACAAAAATCTCTCCGGTTCTGAAGAGATTCTTATGAAATACGTAGGTCAAAAAGAAATGTTAGATTCATGCTTCGATCTACTATAAGGTGAGAAAGGGGTAATATGGAAACAAGTGGATGACTCAGTTCATACTCATCTATAGAATGGAGGATCGACTGCTTAGAGAGAGACGGAAGATAGAGCAACTTGATAAATGAAGTAAATGATTGCGGGAATATCAAAATATCTATTCATACCAACAACATAAACGGGGTTACCTAATGCTTATAATTTCAGATATAAAATAGCTATTTTCCATTCGTCATAAACTTATGAATACAAAGATCCTAAAATCCAAGAGCATAAAGTGAAAGACTGAAAGAATAATGAGTAGTCAATGTATTGGGATTATGGTGTCGTACCTAGAGTAGGTTTTGGTACTGGGGCTGGAGTCAAAATTGGAATAGGATTTTTCGTTGGTAATTCCGAAGGCATCTTCACATTTACGTTTATACCCTTCTCTGGATTAGTATTGCTCATAGCCGGTAAAACATAGAGATATCCTAATGCTATAATAGCCAAAAGCACTACGATTCCAATCACCATGCCAAATCATGAATCTGCACCATTCCCATTTCCAGGAGTATTTACGATAGTTGTCATATGGAGAAATAATTAAATAATAAGCTCAATCATCATATATGATGAAAAGATATAATAAAAGACAAATAAAAGACAAATATCTCAATTATACTTATATGGAATGAATTTATACTATGATCGTATTCATATAAAAAAACCATAACAAAAATGAGCTTAAATTCTAACTCTTTAATATTTGCAATGGCTCTTGCCTAGAAGAAAGTAACTCATATACTTTCTTTTTATGATCCCATATAGCAAAATCAGTACTCAGAAAATCAAGAAAATTATTAAACACTTTTGTACCGATGTTGATGCTACAAAAACAAGTGAATTACTGGA
>JANNCQ010000040.1:0-7430 GCA_031386685.1 Candidatus Altimarinota bacterium
CCCCCCCCCCCCCCCCCCGAGCAAAAATATCCCTGATGATCTTCGGGGATATTTTTACTCTATTAGTAGACTCTTCGTTTCTTTGAGGAACTATAATTAGAGGAAGCGGCCTGGTGTTCCGTATAGCGAGAAATATTGAGGAGTATTCCTATACTCATCATAAGAGCAATAAGTGATGACCCCCCATAACTTACGAATGGAAGGGTGACGCCGGTAAGTGGTATGACATTAAGATTGACTCAAATATTAATAAATACTTGTACAAGGATGAGAGTAGAAAGTCCAAATGCAGTATATTTTCCAAATGGATCCTTCACCCCTCTCGCTATCATATATCATCGATATACTATAGTAAGATATATGGAAAGAAGGCAGAATGCTCAGACAAATCAAAGCTCTTCGACAATAACAGAAAATATGAAATCTCACTGTACCTCAGGAAGATATCCGAATTTTTGGATAGACTTTCAGAATCCTAGGCCTCCGAATCATCCGCTTCATATAGCAGTGAGTCACTGTTTGATTTGATAATCTTTACCGTCAGATTCTTTTTTTGAAAAGAGTGTTTCATTATCCTGAAAGAAACTATCGATGCGTTCTGAGATATAAGAAAGCTTACTTCGTGTAGCTCAATCAGAAGTTCAGAGCTTCCCAAGTCAATACACACTCGAAGCAAAAACGGTTCCAAGAATAAATAATACAATAATATATCGACTATTCCCTCCTCCCACAAAATAAAGAGAAATCAGTACTGGGGCTAAGATAAGTATAGATCCAAAATCAGGCTGAAGAGCAAGAAGAAAAAATAAAGATCAGACAATCGTAAAATATGGAACTGCTCAGTCAGCAAATTGTGAAAGAAGTGCCCTTTTTTTCTTCATGAATGATGCTAAAAAAAGGATAATTCCTATTTTTGCGAATTCCACAGGCTGTATCACTATAGAGCTTCATGGAAGACTAATCCATCAACGTGCCCCATTAAATTCTTGACCAAAAAAAAGAACAAATATCATTATACCGAAAATACCAACAAATATCACCCGATAGTATTTTTCGAGTAGAGAATAAGAAAACTTCGTAAAAAAAACAAGTATTGCCAGAGATATAAAGAGATTGAAAAATGTCTTCATAAGAAAATATGAATTATTCGGCTCAGTGAGGATTCATTTCGCAAAAAGCTGTGAGGTATACTTAAATGATGGATATACACTTACCGAACTGATCATCACAACACCAAATATTACAAGCGCTATAACAATAAAGACAAGATATGGATCTATGGTTTTTTTATACATGATAAGGGAGAAAAAATACCGATCTTACTCGGTATTATCTATTTTTTATTAAGAAACTTTCTTTCGGAGAACTATATATGCAAACGGAAGGGCGATGAGAAGGAAGAGAAAAGGATTCATTCCTGTAAGGGGGAGTTCCTCTGTAGGAACTGGTACCTCTTCGTCTGGAGTGATTTCTGGAACTACTTCTTCTGGAACCACTTCTGTTCATGTGTTTGAAATGACAGCCGATGGGTTCGCAGGAGCGTTCAAGACAACAGTTGCCTTTTTAAGTGGGCTTGGTGTGACGAATTCTTTGAGAGCACCAGCACCATCGATAATAGTCGATCATGATGTCCCTATAGCAGCCTGTACTGTAAGAGTATATGAGCTTCACTCTTCAAGATCATCAGAAAGGATGAGATCGACCGATTCTGGTATATCTTTTACCGCTTTCATATCGCCTATACTAACGCTACTGTTATCAGATTGTTTGGATATTTTGAGTACTATACTCGTCATATCTATACCATCTGAGAAAGTAATTCGTAGTTTTTTACTATCTAACACACTTACTGATTTTAAGTTCAGTTCTGTGGTAGTATCCTTCTGGGCTGCTTGAGCAGAAAAAACAAGTAAAGAACTAAAGAAACAGACATAAACGATAGAAAAAAATCGAAGCATAACTTGAGAAAATAAGAAAAATAGATACACTCAATGATATTATAATAAAAAAATGTTATGAAAAGGCAACCATTGAGATCAAAATATGGCTTTACATTATTTGAAATGCTAGTTGTCATAACAATTATATGAATATTTATGGCAGCTACTTCAGCTTTTAATCTCAAGCCTCAGACAGATATAGAGAAAACTGACCGTATGATAGTACGTATATCAGGAATACTCAGAGAAGAGATGCAAAATATATCAATAGGACGTATGCCAAAACGTGATGGAGACATCACTACTGTCAGTAAAATTACCGTAGGAACATGAGGGATGATCGCCCAGTATTTTACTGGCATACTATCGACTAATGCACTTTGATCGCAAAGTTTTACTCGACCATTTTTCGAGAGTGATACTCAATATGATATAAAAAATACTATTTGGACGGGAAGTAGCCTCTGATATACAGCATTTAGCTGAACTTGAGAGATCATCATAGCGCCAAGTGGGATCACTTTCAGTGGGGCAAATATCACAGGAAGTGGATTTAATATATTCGAGATTCGTGTGTGATATGGTCAAGCTCGAAGAAAGCTCACACTCGATAAGCGAACTGGGAAAATCACTGAAATGAAAGGACCCTAGAAAAACCTAACTACTTTTTCCAGATACTCTTTCAAAATAAGAAAGAAGTGACTTTTTCAATATATCTATACCTTCTAGAGATTGGGCTGAGATAGAGAAAGGTTGCAAGTGGTCAAACTGACGATGCATTATTGCTCGATCCACCAGAGAGACACTATCGATCTTATTAAAGATATAGAATTTCTCTTGTGTAGCACCTATGAGTTCAAGTGTATGATCTACGATTTGGATCTTTTCTGTTATCCACGGATCTGCAGCGTCGACGACATGGAATATAAGATCTGACTCGATCGAATCTTCGAGAGTAGAAGTGAACGCTGCGATAAGGTCAGGTGGGAGATCTCGGATAAATCCTATTGTATCGTTGAGGAGTATTTCTTTTCAAGAAGGTACCCCTGAAGACCCTTCATCTCAATTATTAGACTCTATCCACACTTTTCATACTGAAGTTCAGAGTGTAGCAAAGAGCTTATCTTCTGCAAGGACTCACTTCTTCGTAAGCGCGTTAAAGAGTGATGACTTCCCTGCATTGGTATATCAGACGATGCCGACTGTAGGAAGATTTTTTCGTTTGCGGTTTTCGCGATGAAGCAATCTCGTACGTTCATACTTTTTGAGCTTTGTATAAAGAGCAATCTCCTGATCTCGAAGGTGGCGCTTCATGATCTCAGTATTGGTCTCTCATTGGCCTTTCGCATTTTTCGATCCTCCACCCTGGCGAGAGAGCTCCATACCCATACCATAGATACGTGGTCACATATGCTTGATCGCTGCGAGCTCGATCTGAAGCTTGGATTCAGGGGAGACAGCATGAAAGGCGAATATCTTCAAGATGAGATCGACCCGATCCCATGCTTGTAACTTCGATTTTGCTTTTCGCAGATATTCATTCACATTATAGATTTGAGCAGGCTTCATAATATTCCCGATGATGAGAAGATCCGCTCAGAGCTCTTCTCCTAGAGCGATCAGCTCATCGAGCTTTCCTGATCCGATAAAAGTCCTATAATCGGGAGTATTTCTTTTCTGTACGCACTTCACTATAGTGACTCCTCCATATGTCGAGACGAGGGATTCGAGCTCATCCATACGATGACCCAATTCTTCTTGGGAAAGCTTCGGAGGAGCTATATCGATGATGATTGTTTTCATTTTCTTACTTGAAATTTAAGTGTATATATGCTATTCTACACAAAAATATGAAATATCCAGAGTATTATGACGCCATTCTTGGGAGACATGAGCCACGTATAAGTGACTACGCACTAGAAAAAGTCGCATACAAAGAAGCGGTATTCCAGATTTGGTGTGGTCATAAAGAACGCATCAGAGATATAATAATTGCAAAACAGAAAAGAAAAGGAGCAAAAGCGCTGACAAAAACTCTCCTTGCTATAAGGCCAATACTCGAAAAAAAGGAAAGAGAATCAGAAGTAAAAAAAGCAATGAAGCTTGAGGCAGAAATAAAGTGACACAATAAAGTACTGAAACGAAGATCGCTGAGTTCTGATATAGATGAAGAAACTCTCTATATGACTATAGCAGCTATTGGCATGAGGATGAGGCTTTCGAATGGAAAATGAAAACGAGAATTAGATTGAAACCGAGAAATACTATTACAAAAAGCAAAAGAAAATGGATGGGCTACTGATATCATGGAAATAGAGTGACTCATCCCCCTTATACCTGAGGAAAAAAGAAAAGTTCTCGAAAGACAACTTACTCGAGCAATACATAGAAAATAAGCCTACGGGATAGTGTGTTCTATGAGAATGTTTATTCAGATACCGATAAGGATAATTCCTCAGACGATTTCTGCTTTATTTCAGAGAACATGTCCGAATCTTTTGCCAATATACACTCAGAGAAAACAAAGAATGAATGTGACAAAACCGATGAGTCCAACTGCGAGAATAATGTCGACAGGCAGAAGAGCAAAAGAAATCCCGACAGCAAGCGCATCGATACTCGTAGCAATCCCAAGAGTTATAAGTGACCAAAGAGAAAAATAATCTCTTTTTTCTTCTTTCTCCGTTCCAAAAGCTTCTCTAATCATATTCGCCCCGATACCTCCGAGAAGAAAAAATGCGATCCAGTGATCTACTGGCTCAATCCATCTCAAAATACTCAGTCATCCTATCCATCCAATAAGTGGCATGATTGCCTGGAAGAGTCCAAAAGTCAGTGCAAGGAGAAATGCAGATCATATATGGATCTTCTTAGAGCTAAAACCCGCAGAAAGAGAGACTGCGAAAGCATCCATCGCAAGTGAAAATGAGATAAGGAGAATGGAGAAATATGACATAATATGTATTATTGAGGCAAAACTTTCTTCTTTTCTATTTTTGTTTGGAATTTCTTCTGAGCATTTGCTTTTTTATGAGCGATTTTTCGCTTCTCTTTCTCAGCGAGTTTTTTCTCTGTTTTTTTACGAAATCCCTCTTTTCGTTCTATTTTCTCTTTCATCTTATCCGCTCGGATTTTTGCTCGGAACTCTTTCCGAGAGATTACTTCTTTCGGGAGAGGATTAGCTGAAGAAGATAGAAGAATATTTTGATTCATAAGAAGAGTATACCTATTTTTTAACTATTACAAAAGCGTCCATGATATTTCGTCCTGGTCCGCACGATATATTTCCCTCGATCATATAGAGCGAGTGATCATCCATTATCAAGGTTGATCGCATCGACGCATCCAAATTTTCTGATAAAATCAGGAAGATCGAGCATCGAGATCTTCTCGACTGTACCGAATTTGACTTCATCAGTAGCTGTACGACAGATGAATGACTTCGTTGAACTTACCTTCATCTTAGTAGTGATAAGACCAAGTGCATCATATCGTGGTACGAGGTTGGTGCCACTTGCGAGCAGTATCGGGAAATTCGCGATCCCACTTTCGAGTTCGAGGATCATACTCGCATTATAGTTATCACGAAGGGATTTCTCACCATAGATACTATTTTGGACCAGTATAGGAGTACCATTCTTAAGAAATCCGAATATCCCATTCACTCCAGTATCTGGATAGTAGCGAGAGTAAGTGAGTCCATCTCCTCACATGATCCGTACGGTAGTCGTGCTATCTGGCAGTCACGTATAGTCTTGCGGAATGAAGTAAGCGCCATTTATCCCTGCGATCCCGCCGACACGATCAACGAGATTTTTCAGAGTAGTACCTGTATTCGACGCTACAGTAGTCACCTTATAAATATCTCCGACTCCGATATGGAATATCCTCACTCTATGTCCATCTACAGTCTTGGTGACGAGAGAATAGGCAGAGGTAGTGAATGGGAAAAGTACGAAAAGGAAGATATAGTATTTTATTTTCATAAATTGATTATATAGATTTTCATATTCTTCCCATCATTCACTTTCGTATCTATAAATTTTCATCCACACTTCTCTATGGTTTTCCATGATGCTGGATTATCTTCATCTGCTGATACGATGACTTTTTCTATACAAAGTTTTCTTGCTTCAGTAAGTCAGAGTCAGAGCATCTCAGTTGCCAGTCACTTCCCTCTCGCACTTGGACGAAGTCCGTATCCGATATGTCCATTACCTTCTCACTCAAGGGAAAGTCTCGGATGATCGATATGATGTCGAAGATTGAGGGCTCAGAGGATTTCTTCATCATCCATAAAGAAAAAGAGTGTACTATTTACGCCATTTGGATTGGTGTTCACATGAGTACTAGTAATATCGAGAAACTCTTCGAAAGCATCTCCAAGAAATAGTGCTCAAGGATTTCTCCTCGGGTCTGGAGAGTTTTTCCACTCCTCGATCATTTCGAGATAGCGAGACTTATGCGAGATGTCAGGGAAAGTGAGATAGAACAATGAATTGCATGGAATAATAAGCTACTATCAGTATATCTATTTTCTCTTCTATGCAATCCTTCCCGCTAATTTCTCTCCACAAATTGCGCGATAATGACGGGACAATGAATCTATTGCTAATGAGAAATTAAAGAGTAAAATACTCGTTCGAATGTTTCAGATTTTTACCCTTCTTCTTATGGATTCATATACTCAGTCTGGCACGAGAGAAAAACAGATATTTCGCATCACGCGAGTCATCTGGTACATCGTCTCTATACTCGAGATACTTCTCATACTCAGATTTGTCCTAAAGCTTCTCCAGGCGAATGCGGGAGCTGATTTCACACAGATGATCTATAAGCTCTCGAGCGTTTTCGTAGAGCCGTTTCGTCTCGTATTCCCCACACCTGTCGTGGAAGGAACTGTCTTCGAGTGGAGCACACTTCTCGCGATATTCATGTATTGGCTCATCGGTCTCGGTATCGTGAAACTCATCTCTATGGGTCGACCTGTCACTCATGAAGAAGCAAAAGAGAAGCTTGATAACGAAGAAGTTTAGTTTACTTAATGAAAAAGACCTCAATTTGAGGTCTTTTTTTATAGCTAGACTTATGCGAGATGTCGGGGAAAGTAAGGTGGAACATTAGAATAGTGAAACCACAAGGGGTATAAAAAAGAGTGCAAAAAGTGTACTCAGGAGCACTGCTACCGATGCTTTTTCTGGATGAGTCTTAAGCTCAGTCGCTATAGCGACAGTATTGGCAGCAAGTGGGACAATCGACATGAGTACGAGAACTTTATGAACATCTGAGGTAAAAACATGAATAAGACTTCTGTCGAGAAAAATAATACCAAAGATCAAAATCGGCCAGATAGTAAAGGCTACCCCAGCCTAAAGGCATGGGGCTTGCCCGTTCTCGTATACACGAAGTATCTATTCTCCTTCTAGGAATTATTGTCACTGATCATCAATATATTTCTTTATCATCTCCTCCTGGTGCACTCCTACGGAC
>JANNCQ010000043.1:0-37468 GCA_031386685.1 Candidatus Altimarinota bacterium
CCGTAGGAGTGCACCAGGAGGAGATGATAAAGAAATATATTGATGATCAGTGACAATAATTCCTAGAAGGAGAATAGATACTTCGTGTATACGAGAACGGGCAAGCCCCATGCCTTTAGGCTGGGGTAGCCTTTACTATAATTTGAGTTAAAATATTATTCTTAACTCATCACGAAATAAATTATTATCTCTGCTCTATTGAATGATTCTCTCTGTATGATGAGTGGAGTCAATCTAATGATAACGAAAAGTGGATTAGGATGAAATACTATTGTTAAATTCATAGTAAAAAAAGCAGTTATTAAGGACTCTATAGTCAAAAAACCAATTTCACCAAAAACTATCAAAATATTAGCAGCTCAAACAGAATCTAACGGACTTATCAATGGACTAGGAAAATAATTTTTATATAACCTTAAAAAATATCTCCTTTAGGAGATATTTTTTATTCCAGTTCGAGATACTCATCGATCCTTACTTGCCATACGAACTCTTGGACGTGTGAGACGAGGATCATCGTTCCTTCGTATTCGTCGAGGGCTTTAGCGATCACGGGTAAGTGACGGAAGTTGATATGATTCGTCGGCTCATCGAGGATGAGGAGTCCTGGTTTCTCGAGGGCGAGCTTCGCGAATACTACGAGTCACTTCTGACCTTCTGAGAGAGCGCCGATCGGTGTCGCCATGAGCTCACCGGTGATCAGGAACCCTGATGCGAATGACCGGAGATCCTTATCGAGGGCTTTCCGGCCTGATGCTTCGAAGAGGCAGTCATAGACTTTCTGTGAGAAGTCGAGATTCGAGAAGTCCTGACGATAGTAGCCGATTTTCACATTGGGTCCAATGACCACACCTTTCGCCGTTCATTTTGCTATCGATTCGAGAAGAGTCGTCTTTCCGATACCATTGGGTCCTGAGAGGAGGAGGTGACGATTTTTCCCGAGAGAGATACTCGCGCTCATCTCTGCAGCTTGGTGATTGCGTATGACTTGGAGACTCGATATTTTGATGATTTCTCCACCGATACCCTCTTGGTTTGGGATCGTGAAGTCGCGGATCGTCTTGTCTTCGCGTCTGGCATCTCACTTCATCCCTTCGAGCTCTTCGGCTTTTTCGACCATTTTCTTTGCGACGAGTCGGAGCTTTCCTCACTTATGAGCAAACACGTTTGCCTGATCTTTATTGGCTTGGATTTCTTTATCGAGGCGAGAGTTCGCACGATTCTGAGCTTCGATACTCCGCTCGACTTGCTCGACGGCATCATCATAGTTCCCGACGAACTGTTCGACTTTGCGACTCCAGATATCAAGGTAGAGGATACCATCGGTAAATGAGTTTAAGAACTCGGCATCATGCGATATCACGAGTACCGTCCCTTCATATTTCTGGAGAAATGACGTCATATGCCAGATCCCATCAGTATCGAGATTGTTCGTCGGCTCATCGAGGAGGAGGATATCCGGCTTCTGTATGAGTGCTCCGGCGAGCAGGAGTCGCGCTTGCTGTCCTCCAGAGAAGCTCGATATGATACGCAGAGTGAAGTCGGCGAATTTGATCTCTTTCGGTGGAGCGAAGTTCACGGCATCGAGCACTTCCATGATATCACGATCGATATTATGTGCGTCACTTCGAGAGTATTTGCGGAAATATGCTCCGAGAGTGAGCTCTTTGTCTTCTGGATGCATGACCTGACGAGCGATACCGATATGCTTGCCTGAAGTCACGAGGATACGACCTTCTTTTGGCTTATACTCTCATGTGATCATCTTGAAGATCGTAGACTTTCCAGCACCATTTTGCCCCATGAGGGTGATCTTCGATCCTTCACGTACTGAGAAGCTCGTCTCATCGAGGAGCCACTTCGGTGCGACATATCAGTAGGTGACTTCATCGAAGCGGATGATGACATCTCATTTGGACATAAGAAAGGATATTAGGAATAAAAAGATTTTCACGCGGATTGTATAGAAAAATACAGAATTTCCAAATGGAAAGATGTATTTTTTGACGAGCATTAAGAAGAGGTGTATCGTTAGTGAAGATTACTGTATTTATATGCTTCCAAACACCACACATCAATTAACTTCAACAACTCAAAGTCATACATGACTTTACGATCGACTCAATATGCAACGATTCCAAGAGTATATTAATTCTCTAGACCCAAATATCGAGTATCTCCTCTATGAGAAAGATAGCTCTGGAAAACTGTATAATAATACTGGCTTTAAAAAAGTTACAAAGAATATGCTTCAGAGAATGCTAAATGGCTTACATTTTACTCATAGTTTTACCCTGACATCCCTCAGTGGGGTCAAAGTTTGCGATTTTTCATTTGTGTATAGTGAAGTGGAGAGAATATTACACTAAGGTTTTAAGAAAAACGAGCAAAAAGAGTCCCGCATTAAAAAATATGATAATCAGATTTGAAAGAGTATTAAAAATAGAAAAATATATTTGACAAATTGTAGGGAGAGAGTAATATTCAAATCATGAGTAGTGAAATACCTAGAGTATATCTTCTAGAAGATGATCCAAATTGGACAGATATAATTCTTACAGAATTACTTCGACACTTTGCTGAAATGGGCAAAAAGGTCGATGTTTTACATTATAATACCTGGAAGAAGTTATATACAGCTCTAAAAACTGAGGGCACTAAGCCAAACAGATGAGTTATTCTTAAGAGACAATTCCCATTATCTGAATTTGATCCGCCAGCAGATAATCTAAGAGATGCATTACATGGACTTAGAACAACTTTTTCTTTTCAGGTAGAACAGATTCTCGTTCTTACTGCGAATTCTCTTAGATTAGGTGATGTGCAAAGTCAGTGAATCACTGTAGTTTCAAGGGTGGATGATGAGTATCTGTGAAAACTTGCGAGCTGGGCTGACAAGCTTACCGGCAAAGAATAATTTTTTCTCAATTATGTAGATACACTATAAAAATACTCCCTCAAGTTTGAGGGAGTATTTACGAGTCAAATGGTGCCCAGGGGGGGAATCGCGGCTCTCCGTCGCCGCCCGACTCTCTCGCTTCTCGAAGTGACTTTGGTCACTTCTCGTCCTCGTTTCACTCGGCATAGCTCGATTCGATTCCCCAATACATTTTGATTTTAAAAATACTCTCTGAACGAGAGTATTTCGAAAATCAATGGTGCCCAGGGGGGGAATCGAACCCACGACCTTAAGCTTAGAAGGCTTCTGCTCTTCCACTGAGCTACCCGGGCAGGTGAGGAATTCTGAAAATCTTCGAATTTCATCGTTATAAAAATTTATTTCTCGATCATTTATATTTATGATAAACTCACTTCGAAAAAATTTTTCTTCCTTGAACTTCTCGCTTTTGAGAATTCCTAAGAGAGATGATTTCCTGATCGAGAGGATAGTGAGGAATGTTTTTTTGTCAAACAGAATTCATTCATACCTTACTCCTCTTTTGGAGTCTTTTTTATCGTCCTCCTTCTTGAATCTCTTTTCTTGCTTGTATCGAAATAGTATACTCCATCGATATAGATGATCTGCCACCATTTCTTTCCGAAGAAGTAGCCGATGATGCATCAGAGAAATCCTACTCCCATATAGAAACGAGGTGACATCATCATACCGAGAAACCAGTCGATATAGAGGTATGATATCATACCATTGCGCGTGATGATCATAAGGAGAGAGAAGTAGACAAAAAATGATATCAGTATGAAAAATATCATCATGAGAAATATATAAAAAGTACGTTTCATAGAATATTAAGTTATAGGGACATTATAGCACTATTTTTTCTGAGAAGCAAATAGACTTATATTTTTCATGAGATAGATCCGAGTGTCAATACGAAAGAGCAACATTACCCCCTTAATCTTATCTTTATCTCTGTAGTTATGATACCATAAATATATAACTTTTTAATATGATTCGTATTGACTCCACCAATCCTTCGAAAAACTATGCTCTCATCGGTTCTACCGAGGCCACCTCAGAATGAGAAATTATAGAAAGAGTACGACAATCTCGAATTGCTTTTAAAACATGGGCATATATGCCGATTTCACAGAGAGTCTCGTATTTGAGATGAATCTATGAAAAGTGCAGAGACCAAACAGAGACTCTTGCACACAGTATCGCATGCGAGATGGGTATGCCAGTAAGGCTCGCTCGAGATGAAGTTCAGTATGGGCTTGGTTATTTCCTCTGGTACTTGGATAATGCCGAAAAATATCTCTCTCCAGAGGTGACATTCGAGAATGACACTGAGATCCATACCGTATACTGTGAACCGAAATGAGTCATAGCCGCGATCACCCCTTGGAACTATCCATTCATGCTCTTTGTATGGGCATGTATCCAGCCTCTACTCGCAGGCAATACGGTCATCTGGAAGATCTCGAAGGAAGTGATCCTCACTGGAAAGATCATCGCCGATATCTTCGCAGACTCGGATCTCCCTCTCTGAGTCTGGAGCGAGATCTATGGTGATGGCAAATCTGGTGACTTCCTGACAGATCAAGATATCGATGGGATTACTTTCACAGGAAGTACTGCTGTAGGCAGAATCCTTGCAGACAAAGCTCATAATCAATGAATCGCTGCCGTTATGGAACTCGGAGGATCTGCTCCAGGGGTCGTCTGCGCTGATGCTGACATCGACTCCATAGTCGAGACGATATACTTCATGCGATTTTCCAATAGTGGACAGATGTGCGATGGACTCAAGCGACTGATCATACACTACTCTCGCTATGATGAGCTTATCGAGAAACTCTCAAAGAAGCTTCTCTCAAAGAAGATAGGAGATCCTCTCGATGAGAGTACAGATATCTGACCACTTGTCTCTGAACACCAGCTCCTCTCTGTGAAGTCTCAGCTTCAAGATGCTCTCGATAAGGGAGCGACAATACTCGCTCAAAATACCCATGGGAGTATATATATGTGAGCGTATATCTCATGATATATCCTCTGAAATATCACAAAAGATATGAAAATATGGAAAGAGGAAGTGTTCTGACCGATACTCCCAGTAGTATCATATGATACTGTCGATGAAGCTATAGAGCTTGCGAATGATACCTCTTACTGACTTGGCGCCTATATATTTACAGAAAGTAGAGAGGATTTCTCTTACATTGCTCGTCGTATCAAAAGTGGTATGGTCCAGATGAATAATGTAAACTACTGTATACCACAGGATCCCTTCGGTGGATATAAGTCTTCTGGTATCGGTCGTGAGCATGGGAAGTGGGGATTCTATGAACTCTCGAATATAAAAGTCACGAGCCAACCTAAATAAATACGTATGGAATTATCTCTCATCTACGCACTTCTGAGTGCTATCATCTATCTCTCGGGCTTTATTCCTTATATTTACCATATTTATCATGGACATGTTGTACCGCATCCATTTAGTTGGACTATAGGTGCTATACTTTCTGCTATTAATACTTTCGGTCTTATGGCAGTATCAGGAATCACTGCTTCTCTTGCCCCGACGATTATGAGAAGTGTTTGTCTCATGATATGATGAATAATCTGATGGTTCTTCATTCGAAAGATTAAAATTAATACTTTTGATTATTTCTGTCTTTTTCTTGCAGTCATAGCCATTGGGATAGCATTTTTCTTCTGAGTCCAGAAGGCGATCATCCCGACCATCATCATCGACATTCTCGTCCTCTCTCCGACGCTCAAAAAAATCTGGATCGCTCCTGATTCAGAAGATCCGATTGCTTGGATCACGACTACAATATCGCAATTTTTTCTTCTCCTTTCGCTTGGATCATTTTCACTGGAGACGGGACTTTTCTGGACGTATATCATGTCAGTAAATGCTCTTGTAGCAGCATTTATCATTCTCCGGATTCGATATATGAAATCATGGAAATATCATCTCAAAAAATTCTTTTCGCTATTTGCTTTAAAAAATAAATTATAGTACAATTTATCCGTTCAAAAATTTATCCTATCGATTTTCTCTTATGCCTACTTCACTCTCTACTGCACTCGAATACTCTTCTACCTGGATCGATATTATCAAGCTCAAAAAACATCCAGATAAGAAAAAAGCTGAATGGATGATCTCTGAATCACTCTATAACTTCGCCGAACACTTCAATAAATGATGGCTCGAGAATCGTAAATCTGTCACTCAGTGAGGTATGTGGGCTGCGACAGAATATGCAGGGAAAGGAGCAGTATTCTCAGATGTCCTTGGACGAGAGTATATCGACTGGCTCGGGTGATATGGACTATTCTCACATGGATGGTCTCATCCAGATATCGTCTCGGTCGTGCAGGCTCAGCTTGCATTGAGTCCTATGCCATCCCAAGAGCTCATCGATCCACTTCGTGGAGTCCTCGCGAAGCTCCTCGCTGAGATCACGCCTGGAGATCTGAAGTATAGCTTCTTCTGTGCGAGTGGTACCGAGGCGAATGAATGAGCGATCAAACTCGCGAAAATGTATACGAAGAGATCCGCATTCATCTCTACGATTAATGCATTCCATGGAAAGACTATGGGCTCACTCTCTATGATGGGGAAGGCCCTCTATCGAGAGCCTGTCGGACAGATGTATGGTGGAGAGGTATACTTCGTGGAGTATGGGAATGCAGATGCTATGAAGACTCAGCTTGAGACTTGCAAAAAACTCGGAATCGGAGTCGCATGAGTCATCATCGAGCCGATCCAGGGTGAGGCAGGTGCCGTCGTCCCACCAGATGACTACTGGCCACGAGTGAGAGAGATGACTCGCGAACATGGAGCACTCCTCATCGCCGATGAAGTCCAGACTGGACTCGGTCGTACGGGGAAGATGTTCGGAGTGGATCACTGGGGTGTCACACCCGATATCATGACGCTTGGGAAGTCTCTCGGGGGAGGAGTCATGCCGATATCAGCTTTCGTCTCGACCGAGAAGATCTGGCAGTGTATGATGTATCCCAATCCCTTCATCCATACGACGACAACTGGCGGTGGAGCACTCGCATGCAGTGCGGCGATCGCAGGTATCCATGTACTCCTTCGTGATGATCTTCCGAAGCAAGCCCAAGAAAAAGGGGACTATATGATGGAGCGACTGCAGGGGTATGTGAAGAAATACCCAAAAATCTACGAATCGATCACAGGAAAGTGACTCCTTATCGGTCAACACTTCACGTCGAAAGAGATCGGATATCAGATCGCATCGGAACTCTTCAAGCGATGAGTCCTCGTCGGAGGTACTCTCAACAATGCTAAGACGATCCGTATCGAACCACCAATCGTCATCAGTTATACAGAAATCGATAAAGGACTCACAATCCTCGAAGAGTCTCTCGAATTCGTCTCTGCTCAGATCGAGAAGGAAGGAAAGAGTACATTTTTCGAGACGATTCGGAAATTTGTCCACGAAAAAACTGCATAAAAATGTTGCTATTTTATGAGAGTTGAAATATAATGAGAATTATTCTCACTATAGTTGAGACGAATGCTCAGGGTGAAAATCAAGTAGTCATGCGACTTTAGCTCTATTAGCATCGGTAATTCCATAACTTCCATATTCTTGCGGTATGTCTTCTACAAGTCTCGCGACAGCTTGTCTTCGCCACATATCATAGTAAGATAGGCTCAATGCTGGATCATGGAAGAGGTCACTACTTGCGAAAGCAGCCTTTGCATTTATCTCATCTACCTCTGCATCTGTGAGACCCGGAGAAGTCTCAACTCAAATTTTATCCATAATAAATAATGTAAAATGTATTTTTAATACATAAAAAAAATTATATTTAACTTGTCAAATAGATTTTAATCCTAATACCCTCACTTCTATGTCCACTAATAATCCATTCGAATCCGCTCGTACTCAGATGAAGACAGCATATGCCTTTCTCGAGGGGCAATATGATGACCAGTTTCCGAAGCTTCTCTCACCAGATCGTATCATCGAAGTCTCGATTCCGGTCAAGATGGATGATGGACGCATAGAGACATTCACATGATATCGCAGTCAGCACAATAGTGCACGGGGACCATATAAGGGAGGGATCCGATACCACCAAGATGTCACGAAGGATGAAGTCATGGCACTATCTACCTGGATGAGCATCAAGACTGCGACACTCGATCTTCCACTCGGTGGAGGGAAGTGAGGGATCATCGTCGATCCGAAGAAGCTCTCGAAGCGTGAGCTCGAAGGACTTTCTCGTGGATGGGTAGAGAAGCTCTATAAATATATCGGTCCGCTCGATGATGTGCCGGCACCAGATGTGAATACCAATGGTGAGATCATGTCATGGATGGTCGATGAATACTCCAAGCGTGTCGGTCACTGGACACCAGGGACATTCACCGGCAAGCCCCTCTCTATCGGAGGATCTCTCGGTCGTGATACTGCGACGGCTCAGGGCGGACTCTATGTCCTCGAAGCCTATCTGAAGGAGACCAATGAATCACTCAAATGAAAGAAAATAGTGATACAGTGAGCAGGGAATGCTGGACTCAACATGATAGAACTCATAGGAAAAACTGGTGCTATCCTGATCGCTACCTCTGACTCTCATGGAGCAATCTATGATCAGGCGGGTCTCGATATCGCGAAGATCATAGAACTCAAGAAAGCAAAGAAATCTCTCACAGAATATACATGGGGAACCCAAATCACCAATACTGCACTCCTCGAATTGGACTGTGATATCCTCATCCCAGCCGCTCTCGAGAATCAGATCACGAATGAGAACGCTAAAAATGTGAAAGCGACTCTCATCATGGAGCTCGCGAACGGTCCGATCACTCCTGAGGCAGATACCGAGCTTTTCAAAAGATGAATCCCCGTCATCCCTGATATCCTCGCGAATGCATGATGAGTCACGGTATCCTACTTCGAGCAAGTCCAGAACTCGATGAACTACTATTGGTCACGTGCTGAAGTACAGGAGAAATTAAAATTAAAAATGGAGACTGCACTGAAGGGGGTGCTCGCTTCAGCAGAAGAGCATAAGGTGATGCTCCGTACAGGTGCCTATGTCGTCGCTATGAAGCGGATACTCGAGGCAATGAAGGTGAGAGGAGAATAGTTATATGATCAGAATCTCATCCGAAAGTGGATGAGATTTTTTTGATCTTTCTTCTATATTTGACAAAACTTTACACTATGTGATATCATTATCATGAAGTCTACTACCTTACTTATTTATTATGAAAAAACTTCTTCTGCTCCTTGCTAGTATATCGGTACTATTTTCTCCAGCCGTTTTTGCACTTGATTCTGCTGAGATTCAGGATTCAGGGGCGACCCCTTCCTCAGTCGCAACTCCTTCTGTTTCGAGAGATCTTGAAATCTCTAAGATGAATAAAAGTTTTAAATTCGATGAAACTTCTCCCTCAAATGCTGGTGCATCTATTATAATGCTACTCCTTCAAGTATCTTTCTATCTTTTCTATTCATATTGCCTTTACCTTCTTGCTACGAAGCTTGGTGAAGAGTATGCATGGCTCGCATTTGTACCTATTCTTAGTACGATTCTTTTATTTCGAATGGCAAAAATGTCTGCTTGGTGGATCCTCGGATTATTCGTACCACTCTTTAATATCTATGTCATCATAAAAATGATCCATAACGGTATATCTATTCGTACTTGAAACAGTGCTCTTATGGCTGTTGGACTTATTTTTCTCTATCCGATTGTTATGCCGATTGTAGCATTTACGTATAAATCAGAGACTCCAGCTCTCCCAGTGCAGTGAGTATAATATCTTTATTCGGATATACACATACTTTATAGAAAAGCTCCACGAAAGTGGAGTTTTTTTATACTATTTTTCCAAAATCTTTCCTCCAAATGTATCGATCGAGGATATAGTGACTGAACTGTATCGATCCGAGAAGGCCTATGATGATCGAGAGCGCGAGAGGAGATAGTCCTATACTATAGAAGAAGCTTCAGAAAATATTGGCACTTGCTTGCCAGACGAACTGATCCCAGAAGTACTCTTCTATGATCCCGAAGCAGATCACTATGAGAGGGATCGTCAGGAGAGCATATCTGAGGAGATACTTCTGAGAGAATGATGAGTAGCTCTTCCTCTCAGCAAGACTGCTTCCTATGATGATACCATAGTAGTTCATCCCATGGACGAGTATATTCCCGAATCCGAAGATGATCGCGCTATCAAAGTGGACTATCCCGAGATACCAGACGAGAGCTGTACCTATGAGATAGAGATATTTCAGAGGATTGATATCATTTCATACTTTCCCGACTATACACTGGATAGTGATATAGAGGAAGATGGCACCCCAGTAGATGATCCAGATAAAGGGAAGTGGTGGGAGCATATCTGCTATGAGTGAGAACTCTCCTCGCTCGAACCATTCCAGTGATATGCTCTCATAGTGACTCCACCAGTAGAGCATAGGTATACCGGTGATGACCCATACTATCGCTGTATCGACACGCTTGATCCATATAGTCCAGTAGGGAGAGTGGACTTCTTTTCTCATGTAGAGAAGCATGAACCCGACATGTTGCTTGATGAAGTGGAATACTGCGAACCATGCGAGTATGTATATAGGGAGGACATAGGTATCTCGTCCTATCTCACTTGATACCCATCCAGCGAGAGTCAATATTATGAATGACAGTACAGGGATTCCTATAAGGAGTCATCTATGAGATCGAAAATTTTTTGTATGAAAGTATGTCCGATACAGGGTCCCCCATACATGTCCGACATCGAAGATGATCGTAAAGAGGAAAAACCAGATCGGTGAGAGACTCAGTGTGAGCATGCTCGGGAAGAGGTATGATATCATCCCAGCAAATATGAGCGCCAAAACAAAAGGCATGAAGAAAAAAATCGTATCGAATGCGGGACTATAGAGGAACCATTTTGATTTTTTCATATGTATAACCCTGTATTAGCGCTGGATCTCTGTCGTATCCGGATTTTTTATAGAGAAGTACTTAATGCATTCATCGATGATATCGCGCGCATGACGAGTGCTATCACGACTCATATTACAGACGAATATATCTATAGCTATATAGCGCTCTTCAGGGAATGTATGGATACTCATGTGAGATTCTCCGAGGAGGAATAATCCTGTGAAAGCTCATCTCGGATCACAAAAATCATGGAAGCTTGCATCGAGTATGGTCATCTCATGACTTACTAAGAGTCTCGAAAAATCCTCTTTCACTTGCTCTGTAGTGCAATCGAGAAAGCTATACTCTACTCATCTACCATCGAGTATGATGTGGGTTCCGATTCTAGTCATTGATTCTATTGGTAATTCAAGGGATAAATCCAGATGATCGAGTCTCTTCATCGAAGTAGTGATATGCGAGATTATTCTCTATGGTATTTGTTTCTACTCCTTCCTCATCGAGCCCGATATCCTGCTCGACGACGATATGTCTTATGATATCCTTTTTTGCTCCCATGACAAATCCGAGATGTCACATAGTGTACTGCATAGAGCGAGTATATCCTCTTATATAGGGGAAAACTTCTGAGAGCGTCTTGCCTACACACTGGAAGCATCTCTTCGTGTGGTGTACTTCAGCGACTTGTGATACGAATATGCCATCTTCATGAAGGAGTCGAGAGATATGAGTATAGAATTCCAGTGAGTAGAGCTTCGAGAGGACTTCGATATGAGGATTGGGGAAGTCCGCAATGATAAGATCATAGAGATCGTGAGATTGCTCGATATAAGAAAAGGCATCAGCATATACTACTTGGAGTTTCGAGTTTTGGAATACATCTCCATTATATGCGATGATATCAGGATCCGTAGAACATATCTCTATCATGGTCGGATCGAGTTCACAGAGTATTATGGAACCTATATTTTCATACTTAATGAGCTCATGTGCGAGAAGTCCATCTCCACCCCCGAGGATAAGTACAGATAAGGATCTTCGATTCTTGAGTATACTCATCGGATAGTCTACCATAGCTTCATTGTAGATGTACTCTTCCTTCGATGAGAACTGGAGATCTCAAGCGAGAGTAAGCCTGAGATCATCATCAGTTTTTTCTACGATGATTTCTTGGAATTGGCTCATATACTTTGTGATCATTTTCTGTTTATACTGAGATGATATAAGCGAGATTTCCTCGATTCGATGTCTCGATGAGAAGGACATTATCGACGATACTCGCAGTGATGATATCATCTTCCCAGACCATATCTGTCCCACATATGAGATATGAGTTCTCATCGACGAGGATGATCTGTCCATCTCCTTTCATCATCAAAAATCGTGCTGTCGCTGTATTTGCTTCACTCGGAGAGAGACACCAGACGAATTTCTGGAAGTAGATTATTTTTTCTTGTTCGTCGGGAGTGATCTTCGTCTTATTGCGATCGATGATGAAATATCCGTTATCATTCTTTGCGATGATGGCGTCAGTGTCCGTATCATCATATTCTCGTACAAAACTGAAATTTGTCGATGTAGGAAGATTATCCCATCCAGGAATGACTTTTCCGATACTTTTATCGATATGGTATTTGGATCCATTGGTGATATCGAAGATGATATTTCCATAGGGATCGAGTGTCCAGTTCTCGACGTATTGATCATTAGGAAATATGATCTTTTCAGAAATAGGAACGAAATTATCTACCCAGTACCAATATGGATCTGACTCAGTCGATCGTTCATCCTCGATCATAAGGATGAAGTGTTCTCCTCCATTGGGGTCCGTATAGCTCCTCCATCCATAATAATCGACAAATTTATGCACTTGTGCTATCTGCATGCGCTCTTTCGAGAAGATGATCGGGTAATATGAATCATCATCATAGGTGATAAACATATCAAAAGCTCCAATAGGAGTGATATCTCCCTTATCTCCGTCAGGCTCGATCTTATATACTGAGCGAGCGAAGTCTTTGTAATAGAGAAGATCCTTCCCGACTTTTGCGATGATATGGGGAGTTCCGTCGGTCACTCGGAAGCAGTAGATATTGCTGACTTGAAGGGAGAAAAATAGTCCTGTCGCCATATCTACGACATCGACGAATTGTATCTTCTTTCCAGAGATACTTTTTGATTCTTTGTAGCAGAGTGCAAAAGATACTTTTGTATCCATGAGAGATATATCGGCAGTATCATAGAGGATTGGTCGGATATCTCCGTCTATATCGCCATTTGGATATTCGATAGCTTCATAGGGTCAGAGTTCGCGATCTCATGCTGTGAGTGTGTATGGCATAGGGATTATTTTAGGAAGAGTTTTTGATACAGTATATCTGGATATTGAGTCTTTTCGGAGACGATTGAAGTGACTCAGGATCTCATGGAGAATGTATATGAATGAATAGAGATTTCTCTAGTATTATGCTTTGTATTTTGTGCTACGATCCTGACTGTATCGCTCCGGTTGAATATGGGAGTATGATGAGTCCAGTACTCATCTGTCATGTTTTTGTCGAGCCTCATTGTATCGAACCAGTTTTTACTATAACGGGTGGAGTTGCTACTTTTGGCTGGGTTCTTTCTACGATAGAGCCTATAAGTCATGAGAGTATCACGCCGAAGAAAATACCGGGAATAAAAAAGATCCAACGAGGTATATCTTTCATAAATGTCGATCCAAATGCTACCACGAAAGCAAGTATATAGAAAAATATGATAAGTGTACCGATCGAATAGGTTCACTCTTCTAATCACATAAAAATAAAAAAGAATGAAAAGATAAATATTATAAACAAATTTCATCATCCTCATACATCATCAGGGTTCCATTTTTTAGAGCCATTTATGAGTGCTACGAGTGTGAAAATCGGAAATATCAAGAGAAAGACCCAGAACCATTCAGATCCAGAAAGTCCAGAGAGAGCTCAGAGTATCGTCAAGATGATGGCGATGAAAGGTCCTTTGCGCATATGAGTTACAGAGAAGAAGTATAAAGAAGGGTGACCCCATTATAGGTATCATCGGTCGTACGATACTCTTGTTTGCGGGATATCCAAGAGATGCAATTCGTAAGATCAGTATAGGCAGAAAGTACCAGAAAGCTTCATTTGTCATCGATCGTTTTCGGGGTGATTTTTTCCTGGTAGATATATCGCGTCTCATCTTCGATATTCGTATAGAACTGTTCTGTATAGATCTCTCTTCCATATCTTCCGAATCTCCATTTTGCGAGATATTTCTCACTATCTTCCTGAAATACTCGTGTCGTATAAGGTATGTGCTTGTGTATGACTGCTTGCTCCTCTAGGGTATAAGAATCGATATTTTCCCATACAGTAGCAAATATGAGCTTATCCTGTGGGATCATACTTTCGAGAGGGTTCGTGAGGAAGCATCTTCACTCTGATATTATAGAAAAGAGCTTTTCAGCAAAATCAATATCTGTAAGGAAAAATTCTAGTGGGAAGTATGAGAGGAGTGCATCGACCTTTTTACCTTGAAAAGTCACATATTGATCATCTATGATGTTCATATCATAGATATCACCGATGAGGATATTACCTTCCCCGAACATCTCAGAGAGGATATCCATATAGGTACGGCATACGAAATAATCTTCATTCTCATGAGAATATGCAGTAAAAATCGCAATCTTTTCCCAGCCATATTTTTCCTTACGCACTTTCCACCAATTTTTGGTATAATTGATAATATTTTCATTTTGATTCTCGTGTCACTCTGGCGTCAGGATCCTCGCGGGATAGTGAGATTCACAGATCATTCCTGGAGTATTCGCGTTTGTCTCGAGGAATTTGAGAGTGCCATGTTCATCCATCAGGATATCATATCGCGCGATAAAGTATTCATCGAGTGGAAACTCCTGTCGGAAGTATCTATGAAATCCGACGAAATCTTTTAGGTTTTCTGAAAGTTCATCAAAATAATATGTATATGCCTTTCGAAATATCCTATTTACCTGACTGACGATATCATTCATCTCCTGATACTCTTTTTGTGAGACGGATATAAATGTCTTTGTATCAATATACTCAAAATGTTCCGGATGAAAATCATGGAAATCGAATTTCTCACAGAGAAATGAGTGCCAGAATTTGGGTGAATAGGTATCACGATATGTATCTGGAATTTTTTTGAGTTGCATTATCCACCTCATTTAGAAAATCCTCCTCCTCAGAATGAACTTACAGAACTCGATGTAGATCACGCAGACTTCGTAAATGATCATCACCAATTCGATGAACTCCGAATTCCTGAAGATCATCAAAATGATGATGAATTTCCTGGACTACTCGTAAAAATAGGAGTTCCTTTACTCGATTCTAGCATGAGAAATATAGGAAGGAGAATAGCGAGTCATCCCATATAAGCCATACCTTCTTTTAGGGTGAGTTGTTCAGTGATACCTGAAGGACTTCTAGTTATAGCACTACTTTTTTTCCATTTTTCGGTTCCTCCGCTACTTCATATGTGTATCTTGCCTTCTTCCGTAGTTTTCATGATATCTTTTCGATACTTCAGATACTCCGTATTTTTCTCTACTATATACTCCTCATAGTATCATATTGATGATGAGGAAGAGAGAGTAAGGGGTATATTTGCTATAGTAAAATTCTTTCATAATACTCACCTATAGTATGCATCTATCGAGTTTGACTCATCTGTATCATAGAGCAACACATTTTTGAGTCCATTTTTCATGAGAAATTCTTTCGATGGGAATTCCTCTGTATGGTACGTGACGATACTTTCCTTAAACCCGATAGCTCCTTTTACATAACTATCAGTTCGAGTTATATTCCAGTTTGGTGTGGTATCATTCTCATCGAAGAGGAAAAAATGTGAAGAAAGAGAGAGCTCATTATACTTTTCTCTGAGCTCTTTTATAAGTATTTCCATAGGATTCATGAGCCACTCGATCTGTCTCCAAGACACGAGAAATAATGCAGCTTCAAGTGTTTTGGAAATACTATTTACTGCCGGTATCCTATTAAAATTATATACAGTATTGACTCCACCAAGAGATTGAATGACTTCACCTACTATCGCCATCTCTAGTGGGAAAAGGTGTATGACAGAAAGTGTATCTCCATCATATTTTTTTGATAGGATTTGTTCGAGAAGAGATCGTGCATTCATGAAAATATCTTTCCAATAAATATTTTTCAGCCAGATATCCATATCGGGAAAATATTTCGCAAATCCTTCAATCTCCGATGTATAGATATTCATAAAAGGGAGAAACTTCGGACTTCATGTATATTCGTACTTCCAAGTTTTCTCGTCACTTCCAGGAAGGTCCCCCCAGGGTTCTTTTTTCGATATATCGATCCATTCTTTGAGGTCTTTGGCGAGAGAAAAACGATACGTATTAGATGGCATAATTTAGTAAGAATAAAATGCAATACTCACGATGATAGAAAATGCAATAATGAAGGACCCTATGACCATTCCGAGCGCTTCATTTTGATCTATGAGAAGCTCTTTTTCGATTCAGCGTATCTTCATCACGCACCAAAGAAGAAAATTCTGAGCAAACATCCCAGCAATACCAAAAAATAGAGTCATCCCTATAGAAGGAATAAATACTTCTGGACGAAGGAAATCATGGTCAGGGGTATATCCAGTAAAAAATATTACTGATCCAATCATGATACCTTGTCAGAGGATATTTCCTCATACGATCCGACCAATAGCTTTATTTTGTACTTGCAGAAGCGCATGTCGGACATTAAATGGAGTCCACCACTCAAATACGACAATATTCGCCATAAAAAGGAAAGTACCAACTATGAGATAGAGACATCATCAGAGGAGGGTGATAAATAAATCCATAAAGAAAAAGTTATGAGAAGTATTGGAGAATGATTTCTATTTGGGCATGAAGGACAGAGCGATTTTTGATGAGACTTTCTTGTACTTCACCTTTGCGTATTCATGTTGTAAAGAGCGCACTTTCGAGAACTCCCCTCTGTGTTGAGAGAGGGTTGAGATCTTTCTCTAAAGAAGTGAAGTCTTTTATACGTTCTTCGAGAGTATAGTGAAGATAGAGGAGAGAATCAAGAAGATTTTTATTTTTTTCTGAAAATATAGATTGGAGATCCACATCTTTTATATCCTCGATACTATATTTTTTACCACTATTCATCTCTATGATGCTATATTTGCTATCATATGATATAAAGTAAGATTCTTTATAGACTCCAGAAAAAAATCGAGTGACTGTATTGAGAAATGCTTCAATATTCTCTTTTTTAAAGTGAATTTCATCTATACCTATAGTGAGGATCATATGTGGAGCATAGAAGTCAGACATATATTCGTCCTTTTTTACAGAGAGTTCTACTCGAAGACTATCAATTGTATAGAAATGGAGAGAGTATGATCATGTATCTCATGATGTTACTTTGAAGTTTTCTCATGAATTTTCCATCGATGTTTGTACCATATCTTCAATTGCTGCTTCTTTTTCTTCTGCGCTTTTCCTCTCATCGAGAGGGGTAAAAAATGTGATAATTTCAAGAATAGAGCGCATAAGTACGACGATGATATATGATAAAAAATCCTTTTAGGACATTACTTTTTGGTACCATTCATGGAAATGTCGAGTACCGATTTCCATAGGTTCCTGGTACGGGCCGACGATTTCATCATCAGAGAGAGTATATTTACGTTGTTGTTCTATAAGTGCCATCCGACCTCGCTCCATACGTCTTGCTATCTCATCATCTTCATATACGGTTTCCATATAGGCTGCCTCTTCGGCTTCGATGAGTCATTCGATAGCATCCTTATAGTAAAAAAATTCTACTACATTGAGTGTTTTCTCAGGACTTATCGGATAGAGAGTAGAGACTGTAAGAGTATACGGGTAGACTTCTATCATAAGATTTGGATAGTGTGCAAACCATATTGCTCCATACTTTGGAAGCTTTCCATTCCCTTGTTTGAGACATTTCTCTTTCCAGGCTTTATAGGCTTGGGTATTTCTCGTATTGACTCATTGGTTTGATTCGACGGTTTGTATATGCCATGTATCATTGAGCTCCCAGTGAAGCTCTTGTAGGCTCACCATATTACTCAGTCATAGATGAAAGGGGATTACATGATAGTCATCACTATACACTTCCATAAATGTCTTCCAATTATAATCACATTCGTGATATTCAGTACGATGATAGGTGTAGTTTTCAAAATTTATCTCTTTACTGTATCAGACTTCTTCCAGTCTTTTCACTACATCATCTCCTCATTCGAATAAAAGTCATCGCCAATTCTCTATCGGCCAATTTTTGAGATTTTTGCATGGAGTCGGTGAGAAGTGAGGAGCTCACTGTATCTCTCATGAGAGCTTCCATGACCACTTATGGAGCGCACAAGTGATATTTTTAGTATTTCATCTTCATTCTTGGAGTATTGACTGACGATGACGACATATATTGGATATAAGCTGTATACCTTCAGGGGTATGTATGAGCATTCGACCATCTTGTTCATGTTTGAGTGTAGAAAAATCTCAGATATTTGGTATAGTTTTTTCGTGTCAAACATAGCGAGGACCCTTCCCGAAAATAGTACTCATCTCATCTTCGAAAATTTTCTGGTCTCGATATATATGTGGAGAGAGAGGATGCATAAGGCCAAAATAAACAATAATACTATATCTCTAGTATGATTATATCCAGAGTATCACTATAGTATATTCGATATTTTTTCTATGCAAGTAAAGAAAAAATATCCTCATCTTACTGATATGTGATATCGCTTTAGTGAAGAATCTGGGGTTTATAATGAGCGAGGAGAGAGTATTTTTAAGGTACTTATCAATAGTAATAATACCTTATAGAAAGATAAGAGGTTCATGAATTGTGATTGTGGAGATGTCCAGGCTTCGTCCTCTCGGCCGTGGAGGGGCTCTCTCGCTAAAAATGCCAAATTCCATTGGCATTTTCTTAACGCTCGATTCTCGCCCCGGCATTATTTCCAAATATAGGAACATAAAAAACCCATTCTTTCGAATGAGTTTTTGATTTTCCATGGTGGAGATGCCGGGGCTTGAACCCGGGACCTTGGCCTTAAAAGGGCCCTGCTCTACCAACTGAGCTACATCTCCAAAATAGGTCGTTCGCGCGTATCATATAAAAAAAAGAAACTTTGTCGAATTTATTTTCATTTTTCCCTTACTTTCCCTTTGCAATAGAGAAAAAAAAGCATATATTTACCCTATTGTCCTCTCTCCTCTCACCTCCAGATGATCTCACCAAAGGAGCCAATACAGAAGCGGAAAAAGCGTATCCCAGCCAGACCTTCAATATTTGAGGCTGGTTTTTTTCAAAGGTATATTGCGGTTGCCCTTATATTTATCATATTTCTCTCTCAGACAATACAAGTATCTTGGTTCGATAAGGCAGAGGCTGATGCGACAGACTATCGTGATATCGTCTCCCTTATCGTCGATGAAGATACGTATAATCAGCTTCGCCCGAAGGTACGACGTTATGCAGATGATATACAGTGATATCAGAAGGCTACACGTGTGAGTATCATCGTCACTCCAAAAAATATTCGACCAGAAGTAGTCGCGGCCCACAATGAAAAACTCTACTATGAGTGAGATGGAAAGTCATGAATATCTTCTCTCGTCGGTACTGTCCTCCTCGGAAATGTTCCTATCCCAGTGATTCATAAAGATGGACTTTCAACACCCAGTATTTTCCCTTATGTCGACTTCGATGATAAGAGATTCGTCTTCGATGAGCTTTCGAGAAAATATCTCGCTACGAGAGATTCTCCTGAATCGAGTGATGTCGAGATCTGGCATGGAGTCATCAATCCATCTCTCTGAGATACCTGGCAAAATGCTCGGGATATTCCGAAGATAGAAGGTTTCCTCGATAAAACCCATGAATTCTATACCAAATCTGGAAAGTTTGCTCCATCTCTACTTCCTCCAAGAGTATTTTATTACGATGGATACAATGAAAGCGCGAGTGTCGATATGTCGAGTCTCTACAAATATGTCCTCTTCACGCAAAATGTAGAAAATCTCATCTATAAAAGATGGAGCAAATACCTTCTGACTGATATTTCAATCGCACTTTCTCAATTCACGAAGGCAAATAAGTGACCAGAGGATGCCTATGCTGCGAGTCTTCCTGGTCTTTCCTGAGCGACTATCGGAGACGAGGGGATGGATCCTGCTACGATCGCGACTCTTCCAGACATACAGACAGCACGCCCGATCATCACGTATTTGAAGAGATTCCACGAAATCATCAATAAAAAAACCCTCTCTGATATACAAAAATATGTCCATAATGCAGGAAGGTATAACAGTGGTACAACTATACGTGTCGACCAAGGAGCTCTCCAGATGAGTCTCACAGACGAAATAGCAACGCAAAGACTCAAAGAGATAAACAGTGCTATCGAAACGGCGATCGATAAAAAAATCACCGATAATAGCTATGCAAGGCCGATCATCATTTTTAACGGAGTATCGCAAAAAGACTCGGCTCTTCCTCTCGATACCGATATGCATGAGTATAAGAATTATTTTTTTGGAAAGGAAGCTGCGACAATCACTGACCCCTACCAGTGTACGATCGCTCGCGGTTCTCGTGGTGTGATCGATACATTCTGAAAATCAGTACTCGTCGAAGCCAATGCTGGCTATGATGTCAATAGTACTGATAGTCAGATAACATTGCTTTCGGGAGATACAACAGAGCTGGTCGGTATATTTCGAAATCCTGCATATGCTTGCTTCACTCCAGCAGGTGCAGCAAAGACCAATTCTTACTATGGAAATAATAGTATACTCAGACTTGCAGGGGCTGGTATGGATCCGACGACGCTTTTCACGGATCCTCCTGGGGGGACGAACCTTACAGGATTTTCTCGTCCTATATTCTCTCTCTGAGGGATGAAAGAGACGACCCGTCTCCCGGATCCATCGATCAATGATTGTCTGAGTCCAGCTTTTCAGTATTCACTTCTCCAGGCCCATACGTACAACTATACAGTCACATATTCGTGTGGAGATTCAGACTGTACTCAGGTATGTACTGCCGCATATCCTGAGGAGTGGAATAGTGATGGGGGTATATGCTCGAAAGTTACACGTACGCCTTCACCGCGACTCACTTGTCTTACAGATCATGTCGTCGGACCGAGTGCCGTATCCGTCCAGTGAGCCCTATCTCAGTATGGATGATGCGTCTATGGAACGATCGGAATCAATGGAAAATACTTTAACGACACCTCAGCACTTTCACCTGCGCAAACATTTTTTGGAAATACTTGTATAAGTACCATCGGAGATTGAGATTCAGGGTTTACTACTATAGATAATACTCTCTATAGAAACTTCGATTTTCATACGATACCCTCGATGATGAAGCATGTATCTCCGACTCCTTCAGAGCTTGCTGCAGCTGAGCAAAATGGAGCTACTCCCTCTCTTGCAATCGATGTCGTACGATCGGTAGAGTTCCTCAGTCCAAAATGAGCAAGAGCAAAGCTCATCTATCCTAATTTTTTCAAAGCTCCTACTGGATCAATCGCAGAAGTCCGTACTTGGCTCAAAAATATTTCTGATACAGACTGGGGTACTATCATCGCCTCAGAATGAGGCCTTCCACTTTCTCCTACAGAGTCTCGACTCAATATGGCTATAGGTACAAATCCACTTCCCGGGTCGCCTATCGACTGGAATACTCTCATCTCGGATGATGTCATAGAGAAAGTCATACAAGCACGACGATGGCTGACGCCAAATGTGACAGAGAAATATAAGACTCTTATAGAGACAAATCTCTCTTATTCCCATACGTACGCGTGAGATCCACTGAAAAATCCACCGAAGCTTCCTGATCTTTCGAATGGATATGATATCGCGTATCTTGGATTGACACCATTTATCCCAGGCGGAGAGAAAGATCCAAACACTGAAGATATCCAAGCCTATCAGTATAAAATCTGAGAGCTTCAAGGACTCAACTTTGCTGAAGATAGAGATCCAGCTCTCGATAATCCAGAATCTCGTAGTACCGCTCAGTGCGGTCCTCCTGACTGAGTGAATCTCTTCCAGTGGCCAGCGGCGATCATGTGTTGGATGAAAAGCCTCCTTCCTGTCCGTATTACGGCAGGATCATGCGGAGGCAATAGTATCGGTCTTTCTCCCACGTCACCCTCTATAAGTCCTCCTCCGACGATCACTCGTGATAGTGGAAAGCTCTCAGAGTATTATAAATGAGGACGACTCGTGTATAGTATAAAACGGGCATCAATTGAGCGATATGGATCACTCGAGATTGCCTATACACTCAATCGTGATGGCGCTACGATCATACCACCATCTTCTTCACTCGTGCGTCTTGATATCGTCTCTGTAGAATCTGCAAATCAGACGATACCCAAAGATAATTATGAAGAGTATGCTTCACTTTCGACCCCCGAGGTTCCCTACGGAGAAAAATGATCGAATTTCATCCTTTCGAGCTATGACCAACTCGGTACTATCACAGTGAGACCGACTCTCTCTATTCTCCTTCCCGATCAGACTATGCTTCAGATAGTAGGAGATCCTTTGAAGATACGTATAACGGATGAATATTTAGAGGTTGTGCCTTCGATAGGAGGGAATCAAGTATCGACGATCGACACAACTGAGACCCTTCCAGTAGATATTACATTTATCCCCAAAAAATGATCTTCCGGTGATATACTTCCACAGGCCCCACCTTATCTACTCGATATCTATGATGATGCTACTGATACACTCATAGAGTCAGGTATCACGATATCGACTTCTCCTTATGTATTACCTGATACATATAAAAATAAAATCGGTGTCTATAGAATGGTCGTGACTGATACTCTCGGTCGTGTATGAGAAACGACCCTTGCTATCAGATCTGGCCCAGTAGCTCGTATGGAGTTTACACCAGTATCAAGTACTCTTGCAAAATGATCGAACTCTCTTTGAGTACTCAGGCTTCTCGATGCAAAAAATAATCCTATTTCACCGACACTTCTTGGCCTGACTATTACAGCGCAATGAGGATATTTGATAGATACAAATGGCGAGAGAAAGAGTTCTCTGTCTCTCAATAGTATAAATTCTGAATTTATCTTTAATTATGGGAAAGATGATGCTGGGAATATGAGTATCAGATTCGATATCGCTGACCCAGCACTTTCGATCACAGAAGTCATCCGTATCATAGAAAAACCACGTATCAAGATTATCCGCTCGGCTCCACCAAAAGTAGGGGGTGATCCTGTAGATATGCAGATACAAGTCGTCGATTCGGTGACGGATATCCCGGTTTCTTGATTCACATCGCTTGCATTTCTCGATATACCAGAGTGAGCAGGTGTTTTTAGTGGTTCAGAGCTCCGTATCGTCAATGGACAATCAGAAGTATTCACCTTCACTCCCGGGAAAAAATCATGAGAACACCTCCTCTCGATCACCATTCCTGGAATCAGTAATATTTCAGAAAAGAAATTTAATGTCCTTCCTGGTCCTGCTATGTATATCGATGGGAATATCACTGATACAACTATCGAGTTTACTCTTCGTGATCGCTATGGAAATCTGGCAGATGGAACGAGTATGCTCGGCACTCTGAAGAAGAATCAAGATGCACCGAGTACCATCCCATTCGTCACTGGTAAAGCTTCAGTGCCACGATCATCAGGCTACTGGCGTATCGATGTGCCGGCAATACTCGCCAATACCATCACTTATACCGATACAGAAAATACTCAGACGGCTACGGGGGTGACCACACAAAATGTCACGAAGACTCTACAAGGGATATCCTTTTATAATCTCTATGTCAATGATATCGTCGGGAAGTATAGTTTCCTCCCAGATTACAATGCTCGATATACCGTCCTTGCAGGTGATAGCTATCTCAAAGAAGGCGCACAGATACTCTATGATACTGCTCCTTGAGCTTCCCAGAGTCTTGCAGTGTCTACACTTCTATCGACACCATACTTTCGTGATACACTCTTCTCTCTCTTTCCTGGAGGAGGTTGGAGTATAGGTGAGCCTTCAGATATGGCGATCTCGACCAGCCTTTCGGCACGATGAGCATACCTACGTCTCGAGGTATCCGACAGTGCGAGTGCGAGTAACATAGCGCAGGTCGCATATCCACTTATAGGACTGCCATTTTCGATCTGTACTGAATCAGGGGCTGAGACAGATCTCTGTAGACTCCCTACAGAAAATGGTGGTATCACCCTTGCACTTTTTCCTCAGAGTGAATATCGTCTCGAAAAATGAAGTGAGAGCATGAGTATCATAGAAAATACAACTCCTCTTATCAGCTATACCAAGACGACTTGACTATTTCTTGCTCCAGGAGTGAAGATTCTTCCTCGTGCAGAGTATTCGTTTGGTCGTTTGGTCGCAGACATCGAGTACTCAGGGGAAGTGATAGGCCGACTTATCCTCGGACTTCCTGAATCAGATGGGGTCGATATCGCACCGACCAATAATCCTGTCACCAAGCTCACTCTTGATTCCAGTCACGCCTACTCCAGGTCAGATGCTTATAGTAGCATATTCTCCCCATGAAGTCGTGGATACAGCATCTATCGAGATTCTCATGACATCACTCTCGATGAGCGAGTTATCTGACCCAATCATATAGGGAATTTTGGCTCACTTCGTGAATCTCCATGAGTAGGATGGCAAGAGAACAATCGTACGCTTCTTTCCTATGCAGCAGGAGATACCGTCGGAGAAGCGACAAAATGGTTCCAGACCTATAATCTCGTGAATCTCGGAGATCCAGTAGCCCATGTAGATGCTGGAGCTCCTGGTACAGAATTCGAAGGAGTCGATCGCAGTATCGGGACTCAGATCGCGAGTAGTAGTGAGAGGAGTATAGAGTCTTATAGGCATCGTGATATGAATGGCGATGGTCTCGAAGATATCATCGTGATTTATAATGATGGATTTTTAGAACTGTACTTGAATTTATGATGAGTATTTCGTAAAAAACAGAAGATTGCCTATCTTCCTCAGATTACCTCTCGGTGAGTCGACTTCGGAGATTTCGTATGAGATAAGTATGCTGATATCCTCTCTCTCGATCACTCGGGTTCACTCGTACTTGTCGATAATAGCATGAGAAGACTCACGGAAAAGCTCATCACGATACAAGGTGGAGGTCAGACCCCACAGAAAGTGACGCAGTATAAGATATACGATATGGACAACGATACACTCGATGATATCGAATATCTGACCGAGTGAGGGGAACTCTGAGTTCTCTATGGTACTTCTACTGCATGACTCTTTGTGAAAAATATACTTGACGGAAATCTCGGTGTCGCACTCTCATCAGATGGCGAGAAAGCCGGAGGAGCCTTCCGTGCGAGCGTCATACCGAAGTCTCTCCCTCCTTCTTCATGATCGGGGTCTGATCCCGATAGAGGAGTCTTAAATGACGAGGTTTTCTATCCAAGGCGAGTAAATGCGCCTCCTCCAGATGCTTCTGTTACAGTTGATAAAGAGGTGCCTGGTGGTGCCTCGATTCCGGTGAATGTCATAGAGACAGATGCTCTTATACTGAAGTATTTCCCAGATCCAAATGTACCTACCGTATCACCGATTCCTGTTGCCAACCCATCATCTAAGCCCAATCCGTCGATCAACCCTGACCTCTATGTGCGCAGTGAATATGCTCCAGCATACGGAGTCGAGATCGAGAAAAAATATACCAATATCTCATCTTCTACCCTTCACGGCGGAGATCGAGTCCTCGTAGAAATCACTCTCAAAAATACAACAGCGAGTACCGTAAAAGATATAGAATATCTCGATACGCTTCCGAAAATATTTGATCTTCCTGAGAGTGCGAAGTATCAAGTCATCCTCTGATGACAAAATAGGGAGTATCCTCTTGATACGATATCAGCTGAGGAGTATGATTTTTATCTCAAATGAGTCGATATCCCGAGTGGGCAGACTCTGACATTTCGCTATGAGCTCACAGCACTCACTGCAAGCTATGGGAAGATGATCGTCGATCGTCTCGAAGGATGAACGGTATGAGATGATCTCTTTGGTGATGTCGGATTCGAGACTTCCAATACCTGTGGTGCAGATATGATCCTCTGGTCTTCTACCGCGAATCGAAGCTATATACGTGGGACTCGGAGCTTCACCCCAGCCGAGCTCCCACCTTCTCTCGCATGACGCCTCCAGGATACCAATAATAATGGTATGCCAGACAGTATAGAGAATATGAGCAATGCCACACTCAAAAATGCCTATAATACTATGGGGAATCAGACGAGCCTGAGTCAATGATCGCTCGTGAAGACGACTTCAGATCCTTCAGGAAGTGTCATATCTATAGGCCTCTCTCCCCAAGCAGAAAAAGAGATCGACTCTACTCTCAATAATCTCGCTGATGGTCTTGCTTGTGGATTCGGAGGAGGAGGATGTCTCGCTACTCCCATAAACTGGGCTCCTCTTGCTCCAGGGAATGCTATTTCGAGTCTCGGAGAGCCTCAACCAAAAAAACCAAATGTGAACCAAGGATTGCCTATATTTGCAGCTCTCACAAAACTTGGTACCTGACCATGGCCATATGTCGGATGTATCCCTATACCAGCTGTTTGGCCAGTGAGTCCACTTTCTTATGATAGGTGATGAAACTGCTTTTCGGATACTGCCCAAGCATGGTGATCAGTTCCATCACAGTTATGATCCCTTTTTGTGTGATGATCTTCAGCTCCATCTTACATGTGAGCAGGGTGAGTCCTCGGAACCGAGTCTAAGAGCAACTTCCTTCGTATATTTGTCACTCCGACACTCACTCTCGGTATGGGTACAGCGATCTGTATGGGTCCTGCAGGTGGCGGGAAGAACCCCCTCTTCCCACTTATACCCTATGGGAACTGTATCGTCATCACGAAGTCTCTCCCTGTATGTAAGGGTGATGGCTCATCTGAGGACGGAAGTGTCGCGGGTATATCGGGCCTTGGATCGACGACAGATGCCTGGAATGCGAGTAGCTGTAAGATGAAGGCAGAGACTCTCACGAAAGCAGAGAATGTCACCATGACCCAAGATATTATCAGATACCTCAAAACTCCCCAAACCAGCACTCTCAATACCATCAATAATGCTATCTCTCGTAGATGAGCCCGATCTGTAGATCTCTGAGGTCCAGTAGTTCGCGTCGGTGATGGTTGAGGTGGTGCAGGAGCTATCGATATAGGGCTCGATAGTTCGAAGCCATTCACGATGAATAATATCATAAAAGTGAATAACCGACGAATCTCAGGATTCCCTGAATTTATCATGGATTGGGTCTCTCGACAGACTGATGAGTTCACCAATAAATTCCTCACGCTTCCCAATATCGTCATCATACCACCTCGAAGCTTCTGACAGAATGCCGTCGTCGATGGTTCATATTCGAACTTCCTCTCGAAGTTTTCGGAAGCATCACTCAAAAAATGATACAGTGATCTTGAAAAACAAGTCGGTAAAGCAGGTGGTGGAGATGCAGCCAGTAAATTTAATGCAAGTACCAAGTCGACGAATGCTGTGGGGCAAAAGTACGATGCGTGGCTCGATAGTACCGTAAAAAATAATGCATCTACCATCAATAGTGTAGCTTGAGGAGCGAATCAAGTAAAAGCCGTCTACCAATTCCTCGGTCAGCTTCCATTTCTCCGAGTTGAGCGATCATCCATCCCGATCAATATCCCATGGATCCTTCCACAGGAGTTCGATCGATACTCGCGTGCACTGACACAATATAAAAATGAGCTCGATAGTGCGAAGAAGTGATGGTGTGATGGAAAACCAAATTCGAAGGAATGTCTCGATTCCAAATCCAATGTATGACTCGGTGCTCTCTCTTCAGGTATAGAGCAAAATCTCCGTCGTATCGACGAATGGAGAAGATTCCCAGAAATGATCCAGAAATATATCACCTGGAAGCAGCGCTATATGACGCAGATACTCTGTAATGTCGAAGTCCTCGAAAAGATGCTCGGGTGATGGTACCGAGATAATGGCGTACGCTTCAAAAAATGGGCAGAGTTCTACGTGCTTATGAAGACGATCGTCGCTACATGGCAGCCATTTCTCGATCTTTGGCGAGAGAAGGATCGATCATGTTCCGTCTGCCAGAACCAACGATGGGATCTGAAATACTTCAAATTCAAAGCCTTATCTGCCGTCATACCTTCATTTCCTATCCTCCAGTTTCCACGATGGCCTGATATTGTCCTCGATCTTTCAGATATCCGTTTTGGTATACTCATACGTATGCCCGAGTTCCAGTTCAATATCACACCGATACGCCTTCCTGATCTCCCTTCTCTTGGCCTTCCTGGTCTCCCTTCCATCTCGATGAATCTCCCAGGACTCCCCACTCTTCCAGCACCACCGACTCTTCCAGATCTTCCTGATCTCCCATCCCTTCCTCGTATCAATCTCCCGAATCTCCCTCCACCTCCGAAGCTTCCGAAGCTTTTTGGTGCTGTATCGGTAGCCCTCAATATCTTTAAACTCTATACAAAAATCCAGTGTTATATGGAGAAGACGGTATTGATCCCTGAAGACTATGCATGAGCAACTATCGCACAGCGTACCGATCGTCAAGCGACTCTTCCTTTTGATTTTCTCAAAGTATCATTTCCACAGATTTCTATCCCAGGGATACGAGAGATTCGTGTTTCTACGCATGTGAATTACGAGCTGAAATCTGACTTCATGGTCGAATTTGCGAAAAATGCCGTAAAACCGATCAATCGACTCAATCCAGACTTTTCGAAAATTCCGACAAAAATCGGTACCGATATAAAAATCGGAACCCCACCCAATATTAATGTAAAACTTCCGTATATTGCGCCTTCAAAGAAATATATTGCTCTGGATTCTGCAAACCCAGATGAAGATCACGTATCTCTTGAGTCATTATCATGAGTGATGATGGAGGTCGATGAATTCATCCCATATCTTCGTAAGCAACTCGTCCTCGCATGACTCGATGCGACTCTCCTCGATCGGAGTCTTGCTCTTTCGAATAAAGAAAGTGATGAGATCACGCAAAAAATGCAGAAAAATTCTGAAGAATGATTCAAACTCTTTCGCCGCTATATGGATTCAGAACAAGCAAATATCCATGAGCTCGAAAAGATGCTCGATCATATGAAGCATCCACCGAAGCTTCTTACCGATACGACTATACCTCTTGCTCAGTATATCTCTGATAGTGTCGACCTCTGAGCTGATAGCCTCGCAAAATATGAAAAATGGCAAGGGAATACCCAGAAATCTCTCGAAACATCTCTCAAAAAGAGTCCAATCCCAGACAGAAAACTCGCTTCTATACAGTCCCAACTCTCTCGAATGATGGCAGCGAGTGGACCCCTTCCTGCGACCGCGACTCCAGGTACTTCCGCTTGATACTCTCCACTCTATGAAGGGATATTCATCCTCAGTCCACTGACAAAGACGCAGATTCGACTTTTTGATTATACGGAATGAGTATCAGCCGAAGACGAGGTGAGTATTATCGATATCGATAAAGACGGTGATAATGACTATATCTATATGCTTGGATGAAGTCTCTATATCAAGTACAATACGACTAATACTCCAAACAGACCAGTAGATGCGACTCCTCCTATCATATCTTCCCCCGATCTTACACTCACTCCACGATCGCCTGACTTCTTTCATGAGAG
This sequence comes from Candidatus Altimarinota bacterium, assembly GCA_031386685.1. Taxonomy (GTDB): domain Bacteria; phylum Patescibacteriota; class Gracilibacteria; order BD1-5; family UBA2023; genus JAGOMW01. Next base: position 29,660 of record JANNCQ010000043.1, read on the forward strand.
TATAGCGAGTCCAGGACAGATGGAGCTTTCATTTGCACCAGCGAATGCTTCGGATACAAGCTTCCGCCTTGAATTTTTCGATAAATATCTCGAATGGGACAAGGTATTATTATCAGGCAATGATGATAGTGCTACTCCACGCATCGTCGTCGACATGACCACTACACCTCAGTCAATCACGACTCCGAGTTTTACCGTTTCTTCAGTAAATCGCTCTCTCGAAAATGTATCTTCTCCTGATGGATTCTTCCTCGAAGGGATGAAGGTCGCGATGCTTCTCTCAGGGCAGGATTTCTCACTTTCTGCAGGTCGTGCTCTCTATACAGGGAACTCTCCAGTAGCATTGAAGTATACGAATATCGTCACTGGCAAAGCGGAGACTCTCGAACTTGAGAAATTCAATCGATATACCTTCCCGAATACACTCTCTGGATCCGTCGCTTCGGGGAAGGCATATGTGCTGACTCCAGCAGGATCAGAGAAGATCGCATATACTGATGATATGCGAGGGATGCCACTCCTTCCGAGTACTCGTATATATCATCCGAATGGCTCAGTCGTCATCTATGATCCTATCACAAAGCGATCTGATGCACTTCTGCCGAATACTGAGTATCGTCATCTTGATCTTGGAAAAATATCGAAAGAATATAGCATCAATTTCCCTTTTCCCAATGGATTTTATAGTGCTCGTCTCCGCTCTCTCGTCGATGATCGGATGATACGAGCTTGAGTCACTCTTATAGCTCCACAGGCATCACTCGACCGGTCGAGTCCAGTCGTCGATGTCGGCATTATCCGTATCCCTGTATATAAGAGCTCGATACTTTCAAAAGCAGATATCATCACGGATATGAGTCCTTATACGGTATCTATTGATCCAGATATCACGACGGACACTGATGGCAATGGTATTTACGAAGATGACTTTGTACTGAGTGGCTCATGAGTCAATATTGGTCCTACAGATATCACCTTTGGTCCATATGATACTCTCGGCAAACGTATAGTGAATATGCGAGTCGTCGACGAATATGGAAATGAGACGATAGAAAGTCTTGAGATCGAAGTCTATGCTCCTATACCGAAGATACAAACAGCGACTTCTACAGGTAATCTCTCGGGTATACTCGATGAAGAGATATCCGGTGAGCCGATCCATCTCTTTCGAGTACGAGAAGGTGAAGGGATCACTCTTATCGCACCGAATCCTCTCATCACAAAGGATACTTGAGACTTCTCTGGCTCTGGTCTCTCAAGTGGAAGTGGTATACGTCTTGACTATCTCGGGTGAACTGCCCTCCTCTCGGATAAGACAGGACTTCCATATAATGCTTCGAATATCGGTACGACCTTTCAGTGAGCTACCTCTTCTGGTACGATGCAGATACGATTTGCTGATAATACTGGCAAGCTCCAGTTCCTCTATGAGATCCTTCCTCCTCCAGATATCAAGATCGTCTCCACACTTCCATCCGATCCAGGAGATGCACCTTTTCTCCTCGTAACACCGACCTCTGGGAATACTCTTATTAGTGCGACGCTCTCAGATCCAAGTATCCCAGGGTGAGTCTATCTCGTCGGTTCTGATGCTCGTGCGATCGTCGCCGTCGATAAGTATGGTCAGATATATCCACTCGATCCGAGTATATCGCTCTCTCCAATAGAGAAAGATGGATATCTCCAGATCCGAGCTGTCAGAGGGTGAAATATCGTAGGAGATTTTCTGTATCGACTCCATTTCTTCTTTACAGGGAAGTAGGAATATTCATACTTTTTATTCTCGAGAGATTTTTCTCGAGAGAAAATATATCTCATATACTCCCGCTTAGAAAATTCTCCCACAGAGGAATATTATATTGCTTTTTCGTCCATTTTTTGTATTCTACGCTTTCTAATTGTATTATTTCTGCCTATGCTTGCTCGAGTCACCCTCGTATGAAGACCGAATGTCTGAAAATCGAGTCTTTTTAATGCTATATCCGGTCATCGTATTGCTATCGTATCAGATATCGAGAACACGACACGTGATATTATCGAATATAAGATGATCGATGAGGAACGAGATATAGCGTATATCCTCTGTGATTCTGGAGGGATCGTCGAAGCAGACAATGAGACACTCCTCTCCGACGTGCGAGGAAGAGTCGATGATGCTATCGCTTCATCTGACCTTATCCTTTTCGTCCTCGAATATGATCGCCTGACGGACTTCGATGAGCAGATCGCGAAGAGACTCCGTAAGTCTGGGAAGCCGATCATCCTGGTTGCCAATAAAGCTGATAATGCGAAGCGTGCCCTCGAATCGTATGAGCTCATGAGCCTCGGTCTCGGGGATATCATACCGACGAGTCCAGTCCAGTCACGTGGACTCGTCGAGCTCTCGAATATGATCACGAGAGAGCTGCGGTCTATCGGATTCGATACGAAGGCGGATGAAGAGCCAGAGAATCCTGATATGCTGAAGCTTGCGATCATCGGTCGTCCGAATGTCGGGAAGTCATCTCTCGTGAATGCTATCTCGTGAGAGATGCGATCGATCGTGAAGGATATGCCGGGGACGACTCGTGATGCGATCGATACGATCATCACCCATCAGGACAAGGAGATATGTCTCATCGATACTGCCTGAATCCGTCGTGCGGGGAAGATCGGATCCGCGAATATCGAGCAGTGGAGTGTCCTTCGTGCCGAGAGATCGATCGAGCGGGCAGATATCGTCGTCGTCGTGATGGATGCATTCGAAGGTATTGCTCATCAGGATGAGCATATCGTGGGAGAGGCTCTGAAGGCGAAGAAGGGGATCATCCTCGTCATGAATAAGTGGGACAAAGTCCTCGCCAAACCTGGGATCAATACAGAAACCATCCTTGAGCGATATATGCACTATCTCTCGAAGAAGTTCGATTTCCTCTCCTATGCTCCAGTCGTATTCACGCAAGCGATCGAAGGGAAGCGTATCGACCTCGTCCTCGATCACACACTCGCAATCTACACTGAGAGACATAAGCGAGTCAAGACAGGGATATTCAATAAATTCCTCGATCAGATCGTCTATGATCATGCACCGACAGGAAATCGTAAGTCTCATAAACCAAAAATCTACTACGGTTCTCAGGTCGATGTGAATCCTCCGAGATTCGTCATCTCAGTCAATAATGCTGACCAATTCCACTTCTCCTATACTCGCTATATCGAGAATAAGATTCGAGAAATATTTGGATTCGAAGGGACTCCGATCGATATAGAGCTCCGCTCGCGCAAGAGTATCTATAAAGATAAAGATCGTGAGATGGATCGAGAAGTCCATGAAGAAGTATCGACAAACCCAGAGGATCAAGAGCGCAAACAGAAGAAAAAAGAAAACAAGAAGAAGCAAGAGTATAGAAAAGCAAAAAAGTTCAAAAAATAATATATAAGAAAAGTATGAAATATCATACTTTGAATTATCACCTATGTCGAAAAAATTTATCTTCATCACAACCCTCCTTACGCTTCTCTCTCTTGGAGTCGAAGGAGGTATAGGGTGAGTAGCAGGGATCGTCGGGAGTGTTTTTGATATTCTTCTGATTGGATTTTTCGTGACGGCCATCAGTGGATTTATCTCGAAGAAAGATCGGAGTTTTGGTCATCGTTTCCTTAGAAATAGTCTTTTTTGCTGAAGTATCCTCGGAGGATTCTCATCTCTCCTTCTCTCTTTTGCATTCCTCGCCAATGCCTTTCCAGGATCCCTCTCTTCTATCCATCTCACTGATGGGAAGAGACAGATCGTCTTCATGCAGATGTCACATATCGGGACACGAGCCTACTACGATAGAGTCAATCATACTCTCCGAGATCTCACAGCTTCAGGATATACGATCTATCGGGAGTGAGTCTTTCCAGGAACCAAAGAGAATACTGATCGATTCGATCGTACACTCGGCGTGAAGATATCCTCTGGTACATATGCGGACTTTGCTTCTTTTATCGGATTGGTCGCACAAGATGATCAGATATTCTCTGGTATATCTTCGGGAAGTATCCGGTCAGTCGATCTCACTCTTGATCAGATCGTCGCACTCATGGGGACAGGAGAAGTCCTCTCCTCCGATCCTCCTATAGATCCGACTCTCGAACTTGAGTCTCTCAGAGATGCTCAGTCCTGACCACTCCTTTGATATATCCTGCGGTGAGTCCTCAATTTTACACTCTCACATATATCAGGAACAGATATCATCTTCGATACGATGAATCCTCGACTTCGAGAAGCTATCTTAAGCAAGAGGAATAAGCATGTCGTAGATACGATCCTCGCAGATGAAAAAACGAATATCGTCATCCTCTATGGTGCCCTCCACTTTGAGGGAATATACGAGCTCCTTCATAGAGATAGTCCTCTCTGGAAGATTGGCACTATCGAGCCGTATTACCCATATAAAAAATAGATATTTTTTATAGTCAATATTTTCCCCCTGAAAGCTTTTTGATTTTCTCCCTCTTTTTGGTATACTCTCCAGGCTTTTTTAGCACCAAAATAGACTTCTTATTTATCAACTATTCTCATGAAAACCCCAGAAAAAAAACCAAAAAAACCACTTCTCAAAAATAAGAAACTCCAAAAACCTCTCGGAACAGGAAACGTAAAAATCATAGAAATCTCTCTCTCGAAGATCTTCCTTCCTGTTTTGGGTTTTGTCATCCTTTTCTCTCTTCTCTGGCTCTATAGAGGGGCGATGAGTGATGAGAAAGTCACGATCCACAGTGAACTCTGACTCAACCAAATCCTCCTATGATACAACTCTGGTACATATGAAGAGATCGTCGTCGAGTGAAATACAATCCAGTGACGTAAGCCTATCAGAGAAAATGTCGTCGATAGTGTCATCATCAAGAATCGAGATGTCGATGAGTCGAGTATCCCTGCGAATCTCGAGATCACTGATATCGGACTCTCTGATCCATCGAACCCGACGAAGATCACCATCAAGGAGCCAAGCTGGGGGAAGCAGATGCTCGTAGAGATCGTCCCTTCTCTTGTCGGAGTCATCCTCTTCGTAGTAGTAGTATTTTTTCTCATGGGACGTATGGGTGGAGGAGGTATGGGTGGCCCTATGGCATTCATCAAGAGTCGAGCGAAAGTCTATGATCCCGAGATGGACGAGAAGGTCACCTTCGCGGATGTCGCTGGATCAGATGAAGAGAAGGCTGATCTGATCGAGATCGTCGACTTCCTCAAAAATCCTATGAAGTATAAAGATCTGGGTGCGAAGATCCCTCGTGGTATACTGCTTCAGTGACCTCCTGGTACTGGGAAGACGCTTCTTGCTCGTGCCGTAGCAGGAGAGTCAGAAGTACCATTTTTCTCGATCTCTGGATCAGAGTTCGTCGAGATGTTCGTCGGTGTGGGGGCGAGCCGAGTGCGAGACCTCTTTAAGGAAGCACGTGAGCGATCACCATCTATCATATTTATCGATGAGATCGACGCTATAGGAAAGAAGAGAAGTCCTGGTATCGGATGAGGACATGATGAGCGTGAGCAGACCCTGAACCAGATCCTGACAGAGATGGATGGATTCGATAATGATACCAATGTCATCGTCATGGCCGCGACCAATCGCGCTGATGTCCTCGATAAGGCGCTCCTACGCCCAGGACGATTCGACCGTCGTGTGACGATCAGCCTCCCGACCCTCGAAGACCGCAAGAAGATCCTCGAAGTACATGCTAAGGGGAAGCCATTTGACTCGGATGTGAACTGGGATAAGATCGCGGGTATCACGATCGGATTCTCTGGAGCCGAGCTCGGGAATCTCCTTAACGAAGCGGCGATACTGGCTGGTAAGGAGAGTAAGAAAAGTATCACTATCGCGATGATCCAGAAATCCGTCGAGAAAGTCGTCATGGGCAATGAGAAAAAATCTCTACGAATGACGGAGCACGAGAAGAAGCTCACTGCTATCCATGAAGTCGGACATGCGATCGTCGGGAAGATGCTTGCTCATACCGATCCCGTCCATAAGATATCTATCCTTCCTCGTGGTGGAGCCGGATGAGTCACATGGTTCCTGCCGGAGAAAGACCGCACCTACACTTCGAAGGCGAAGTACCTCGATGAGCTCGCGACTCTCTATGGAGGACGTGTCGCAGAAGAGGTATTCTTCGGGGTAGAGTATATCACGACAGGAGCCTCCTCAGATATCGAGCGAGCGACGGAGATCGCACGAGCTATGGTCATGAGATTCGGATTTGATCCAGAGATCGGACCAGAGAATCTCGCTCCAGATATGAGCGAAGGGAACTATCTCTGAGGTCAGGGAAGTAGTAAGGTGATATCGGATAAGACCCAGGATCTCATCGACTCGAAGGTGCGATGACTCCTCCTTACGGCCTATGCTCAGGCGAAGACGATCATCACGACGAATCGAGATCTCCATGAGAAGATCGCGACACACCTCCTCTCTGTCGAAGAGATGCTCCAGGATGACTTCGATGCCTTCTTCGAAGGACTCCAGTCCGTACCGCAGAAGATCGCGATGTAATAACATTTTATAAAAAAGAATCTCTCATGAAAGTGGGAGATTTTTTTGAATGGGAAGGATTTATGGTATACTCTTTGTATGAAAACAGATATGATCCATTCATCAGAGGTTTCTCGTATTGCCGAGGATTTTTCGATCACATCAGATCAGCTTTCCCAGATCATCCATGCATGGGATAGTTCTATTCTCCATGGATGACCATGACCGATTACAGAGCTTCTCAGAGAACTCGTTCGGACTCTGCGATCGAAAGATTCTACTTTTCTTCTCAGTCTCAGTCAGAGAAGTCTGAGAAGACTTATTTCCGAGCTTCTTTCCCATAGTCTCGTACGACCAAAGCCTTATCCAAAAGAGCGAAGTGCTCGGAGTATCGATGGAAGGAGGTATATCCGTGCTCATCAAGTAGCGAGTATACTTTCTTTACATCTTGATGAATTCCGTACCCAAGTAAGAAAAGAAAAAAGTGTAGAAGCTGGATATAGAAATTTTGTCGATGAGTATAATAGAGATCCCCATGACGAATATCTTCCCGTGAGCTGGGAATCTCTCTCCTATGATATACGTGTGCGTATCAGAGGACTTTTGTGAGTGGAATCTCCGAATGAAAAAATCACAGATATTCCAGATATTCGTTTCTCTTCACGAGAAGAGATCCTCGGAAGTTCTATATTTCGAGAGGCTATCATCTATTGTCTTATACAGCTTCGACTAAACGGTGAGAAAAATTTCCTTTCAGCACTTCGATCCTCTCTTGTAACATGGAATACATCTTTTTCACCGATATATGGACTGAGGGTTCCTATCTCGATAAGATGAGCAACTCCAGATAAGATGAGTTTTCAGAAACTTATCGGCTCACCAGATCGCTCTATTCATTCATTACTCTCTATACTTGGTATAGATCCAAAAGTTTGGCTCGGTAATCCACGAAGATATAAGTTGAATCCTCTGATCCATAGTGCTATATCTTCGAACCCTTTTCTTTTTCATCTCAAAGCTTCAAAATGAAAGACAAAATCGTAAAAAAAAGTTTTATATTTTTCAGAGAAAAGCCACCTATAGGCGGCTCATGTCAAGAAAGGGTGAGTCCTCGAAGGACTGAAGTCCGTACCGCAGAAAATCGCGATGTAAGAAAAATCTCCCGAAATGATCCGACCCCCAGAAAATGGAAACGAAATAAAACCTCGTTTCCATTTTTTATTTTCTGTGTATTATTTGCAAAGCAATACATACACATAATCATTCTCAATATGAGCAATAAGAACTATACTCAGGATCAGATCACAGA
>JANNCQ010000044.1:0-37771 GCA_031386685.1 Candidatus Altimarinota bacterium
TCTGTGATCTGATCCTGAGTATAGTTCTTATTGCTCATATTGAGAATGATTATGTGTATGTATTGCTTTGCAAATAATACACAGAAAATAAAAAATGGAAACGAGGTTTTATTTCGTTTCCATTTTCTGGGGGTCGGATCAAAGTGGGAGATTTTTTCTATATGCCAAATGAAAACCTTATTACTTCTACTCCTCATCTTCTTCTTCGAACTTCACTCCACGTTCAGCACGGATCTTCTCGGTGATATTGTTCGGGACATGAGCATAGTGAGCAAATTCCATTGTATAGGTCGCTCGTCCTTGGCTCGATGAGCGGAGATCAGTAGAATACCCAAACATTTCAGAGAGTGGGACATGTGCGCGGATGATTTTTGCCATACCACGTTCTGTCATCTCGATGATCTGACCACGTTTACTATTGAGATTTCCGAGGACATCACCCATATATTCTTCTGGAGTATTGACTTCGACGAACATGATCGGTTCGAGAAGGACAGGACGAGCCTTGCGAGCTGCTTGGCGGAATGCCTTGATTGCAGCCATACGGAAGGCGAGCTCATTCGAGTCGACATCATGGTATGAACCGAATGTGAGAGTTGCTTTCACATCCACGATCGGATATCCGGCGATGATACCACGAGTATATGCCGCGATGAGACCTTTTTCTACAGCCGGGATGAATTCACGAGGAACCACTCATCCGACGATCTTATTCACGAATACGGTCTCTGTAGCGAGTCCTTCTGGATCTGCAGTACGCATCTCCGGAGTGATCGGCTCGAAGGTGATAGTGACATCACCGAACTGTCCACGTCCTCCTGATTGCTTCTTGTGGACTCCTCGCTCATCTGTGACTGTCTGGTTGATCGTCTCACGATAGGCGACCTGTGGAGCACCGACATTCGCTTCGACTTTGAATTCTCGTTTCATACGATCGATGAGGATCTCGAGATGGAGCTCTCCCATACCTGCCATGATCGTCTGTCCGGTCTCAGGATTCGATGATACACGAAATGATGGATCTTCTTCGGCGAGTTTATTGAGGGCCATACCCATACGCTCTTGATCTGCCTTCGTCTTTGGTTCTACGGAGATCGAGATTACGGGCTCTGGGAATATCATACGTTCGAGGACGATGGGGTGACCTTCATCACAAAGAGTATCTCCTGTCTTTGTATCCTTAAGACCGATGACGGCACCGATATTTCCTGCAGGGATTTCTTCGATTTCGGTACGATTATTGGCGTGCATCTGGAGGAGACGTCCGATACGCTCTCGCTCTCCTGAGACAGAGTTGAGGACATATGAACCTGACTTTAGAGTACCCGCATAGACACGGACGAAAGTGATACGTCCGACGAATGGATCAGTCATGATCTTGAAGGCGATCGCACCGAGAGACTCAGTCGGATCTTGCTTCAGAGTGATAGAGATCTCAGCATCATCTGGATCAGTACCAGTGATCGTGCCGTCCTTCACATCGAGTGGTGAAGGGAGAAGGTCGACGACCGCATCGAGGACGAGCTGGACTCACTTATTCATGAGAGCTGATCCACACATGAGAGGGTAGACAGCATCAGAGATGACTCCCTTTCGGAGTCCTTGTTTGATCTCGGCTTCGGTGAGCGTACCATTTTCGAAAAATTTGTTCATGAGCTCATCATCCTGCTCTGCGGCTTTCTCGACGAGTTTCGCATGCCACTCATCTGCTAGGGCTTTCATATCTGCAGGAATCTCGAATTCGACGACGACTTCACCCATCTTTCCTTCGAATCGGTATGCCTTCATATTGATGAGGTTGATGATTCCAGAGAAGTCATTCTCTTGGCCGATAGGGAGCTGGATCGGGATGACCTTGTTCCCAGCGAGACGCTTGATGATAGACTCATATGTCATCATAAAGTTCCCTCCTGTCTTATCCATCTTATTAGCGAAAGCGATACGAGGCACTCCGTATTTATCTGCCTGTTTCCAGACTGTCTCAGACTGAGGCTCTACCCCCTGTGAAGCATCGAATACCGCTACTGCACCATCGAGTACACGCATAGAACGCTCCACTTCGATCGTGAAGTCGACGTGCCCTGGAGTATCGATGAGATTGAGCTGTACTCCCTTCCATGTCGTAGTCGTCGCAGCTGAAGTGATCGTGATACCACGCTCCTTCTCTTGCTCCATCCAGTCCATAGTCGCACCTCCATCGTGGACTTCACCGATCTTGTGGTTGATACCAGTATAGAAGAGGACACGCTCAGAAGTAGTAGTCTTCCCTGCATCGATGTGGGCACAGATACCAAAGTTTCGGATATTTTTGAGATCCTTAGAAATAGCCATAAGTAGAGAGATATTAGAATTAAGATATAAGATTTGAGTGAAGAAAAATCCTATGAAATCGCGAGAATAATATAGAAAATGGGAGGAATGTCAAAAGGAGTTTTTAATTTGAAAAGCCGAGAAAACCCCGTATGATTTTCTCAATCAATCTTTAAAGTTTTACTCATATGAATTCCGAAAATACCCTCAGTACAGAGTATCAAAAGCTTACCCTCTCTATAAGTAGTATGCTCAAATTTGGGTGGTATCTCGTGAAAGAGAATCTGAGAATGCTTCTTCTTATTACGCTTATTACTAGTATCCCTTCGAATATTATCGCTTACATCTTGATCGAGGGGCATATTCTCCCAATCCGAGATGGTCTGAGTTGAATCAAAGACGTTTGAAATGTGTATAAACTTTCTTCTTTCATTTTTTGATCGATTGGTGCTCTTGCAGGACTTTTTGTGTTAAAAAACTTTCTTCGTGGTATACAAAAACCCGATCCGAAAAATGCACTCCTCTATGGGATAAGAAAATGGGGGATATTCATCGGAACCAGTATTTTATACTTTTTTTCTATCATTGCAGGGACACTCCTGTTGATTATTCCAGGAATTATCGTATCGGTCTGGTTTATGTTTTATACCTATAGTATAGTCTTTGCCGAAAAAAGTTTTATTGATGCCTTGAAGTATAGTAAATCCTTAGTTATAGGAAGATGGTGGCAAGTATTTTGGAAAAGTATGGGCTTTGGAATACTATGATGACTCATATTTAGCCTCCCGATAATCCTTCTTGGTTTTGGAATAGGGTTTTTGACTGCTGATTATCAAAGCAATGTAGTAGTCTCGGTGACTACCGACGTATTTTTAGATCTACTCTCTGTTCCTTCGGCCTATATTGGTGTCGGACTATTCCTCGCATTTCAAAAAACACGATTTGAGGAATGAACTCATACTCAGGAACTGCAAACTCCATAAACAAGAAATAATTCTTTATGATCATAAAGAATTATTTCTTTCAGAGATTCTGTAGTATCTCCTCTTTCAATTTCTCTGACTCATCTTCCATCACTTCGACATGCCTCGTGATCTCGGCCTCGAGGAGCATGCCCTCCGCTGTAGTAGAATCGATACCATGCGACTGAAGGTAGAAGAGTGAGTCACCTGAGATACGATGGATACGACATGAGTGACCTCACTCGATAGAGTCAGTCGCGACTTCGAGTACCGGTCGACCTTTCACCCGAGCATTCGTCCCGAGCAGGATATTCGTCTGATCGATACGGAGCTTCACATTCTCACATCCAGGAAGAGCTCTTCCTATGCCATCGAGCTCTATGAGGGTGTTCGAACTCGCAAGACCGAGGAGCTTGAATGAAGCCTCACTCTCGGATCATTCTATAGAAACGGACATTTTTAGAACCATATTTGCTCATAGCGCGATCCCGGCTCATCGGAAGATCGCTCACTCTTCGATGATGAACACGCGCTCATATTTCCCATCTTGGAGCGGCAAAAGTAGATACTTCTGAAACTCTCATTTCCTGATACGTATCTCACGAAATGCTTCTTCCCCTCGATCAAGAAGAGGGCTATTTTGTATAAGAATTTTTGGATTATTGCTCGTCATATGCCGAAGTATAGAGAGAGTGGATGAAATGACAAATGGAATTGTTTGGAAATTCGAAGAAAATTTAGTATGATAGAAAGAATACTTCACTCTATCCCTCTCCTAAAGTGGAGAGGATTGGTACCCTTTCTTATGATTCATTCAAACATCATCACCTATGAAGTATCTGTCGATCGCGCCAATGAAAAAGGTGTTTTCGTCGCTCGTGAGATGCTCTCGACCCTCCATCATGCCATCGAACATATGCGTCCATGGTGGAGATTTTGGGAGACCAAGATTCGCCCGACATTTCGCTTTGAGATCGTAGCATCAGGGGGGCAGATACGATTTTTTCTCTCGACGACAAGAGAATTCGCTGGGTTTCTCACGAGTCAGCTCTACGCTCACTATAGTGATATCGAGATGATCGAAGTAGAAAATCGAGAGATAAAAAAAGGACCCTACCGTATGCGCGAGATAAAGATAGCGCGCCAATCTCTCGAGATTATTAAATTCTATGTGAATCTCAAAGATCGCACGGAAAAAGAATCAGTCGACCCACTTTCATCTCTTACCAGTGCTCTTTCTAAGATACCAAAAGACCAGTATGGGGCCTATATCATCGATTTCGCACCGATAGAAGACCACATTTGGCGTCATGATAGTCATCGTGTTATCTGGGATTCTCATGTTATTCCTGGATTTTTGAAGGTTCATCTTCTGCACTTTTGGTCGTGGATTGGGTGGATATTCATCCCTCTTTCTTGGTCAGGAAAGATTGTTGCATTTCTTGCTCCATCTGGAGAAGATTCACTCTACCATGAAGGCGATGAGCAGGAGAAAAAATGAAAGATCGAGACGAAAACTGAAGGATATGGGTTCCAGGTAGCTATACGTGTCATGAAAGACATACACGATCCTCTCCACGACGAAATACTCCTGAAGGAGCTTGCCGGAGGGATGAATATATTCGCAAACCCGAGTGGGAACCACTTCGTCATGAAACGTTCTCATACGATATCACACCTTCCGGCACTTGAGAGAATCTCTCATGGAGCGATGATCCTCTCATCGACTGAACTCGCAGGACTCATACATATGCCGACGCTCTATGTGAAAACTCCCGGTATCCACTGGGTGACGACGAGAAAATTCGAGCCTCCTCATGATCTTCCCAGTGTCGAGAGCCCAAATACTCCTATAGGAATGGCGAACTATCGTGGTGGAGTAGAAGGATTCGGGCTAAAGCCGATAGATCGTGCTCGTCATACCTATATCATCGGAAAGACTGGTATGGGAAAGTCGACCCTTCTCGAAAATATGATTTATACCGATATTTTGAATGGTCGTTGAGTTGCAGTGATCGATCCTCACGGTGATCTCGTCGAGACAATCTTGAAAAATATACCAAAATCTCGAACCAACGATATCGTCCTCTTTGATCCTGCAGATCAGGAATACCCTATAGGATTTAACATGCTCGATAATCCTCACCCCGAGCTTCGTCCGATTGTAGCATGAGGACTCGTGTCAATATTCAAGAAGATGTTTGCTGAAAGCTGGGGTCCTCGTCTTGAGTACATACTCCGCAATACCATCCTCACCCTCCTTCTCATTCCTGAGACGACACTTATCTCTATACCTCTGATGCTTACCCATGAAGCATACAGACGGAAAGTCGTATCGAAAATCGATGATCCTATTCTCATCCAATTCTGGAATGAAGAATTTGCTAAGATGACTCCCAGTATGCAGAGTGAAGCGATCAATCCGATACTCAATAAAGTTGGACAATTCCTCTCTTCTCCTATCCTGCGAAATATCCTCGGTCAACCGAAAAATCCATTCACGCTCCGCTGGATTATGGATAATAGTAAGATATTCCTCGTGAATCTCTCAAAATGACGAATCGGGGAAGATGCCAGTGCTCTCCTCGGTGCGATGATGGTGACAAAATTCCAGATCGAAGCGATGACTCGCGCTGATATCCCAGAAGCTCAACGTGTAGACTTTGGACTCTATGTGGATGAGTTCCAGAATTTTGCGACTGATAGCTTCGCTACGATCCTCTCTGAGGCACGAAAGTATAAGCTCTCACTCACCATGGCAAATCAGTACATAGCCCAGATGGCTGAGACCGTCCAGGGTGCAGTATTCGGGAATGTAGGGTCACTCGTATCATTCCAAGTCGGATATCATGATGCTCTCACGCTCGCAGAAGTATGCGGTGGGGAAGACGTCATCACTCCCCAAGACCTCATGAACCTCAGAAAATACGATATCTATACGAAGCTTCTCATCGATGGTATGCCTTCTCCCGTATTCTCAGCGACGACCTATGCTCCACTCCATGAACGCATAGAAGTCTCTCCTCAGCAGACTCGAGACGTCCTGCTCAAGGTCTCTCGTGAGAAGTACACCAAGAAAAAGGATTTCGTAGAAAAAAAGATATTCGAAAACATCAATAAGATCCGTGAGGAAGAGAAAAAATTCCGTGAAGAAAAAGAAGCATACAAAGAGAAGATGAAAGATGAAAAGAAAAAAGAAAAAGTATAAAATATTTCTCCTGCTTTCTTGCGAATCATTATTTTCTCACTATAATCAATCTCATACTTCTAAATTTCTTCTCATGCGCTTTATCCTCCTCAGCATCTCTCTGATCTTTGGATCTCTCCTTCAGATACAAAGCTCCTTTGCCGTAAATGACATCAATATCAGAGATACTTCCCAAGTGACTATAAGTGGAAATGCGGAGAACGACAAACTTGGTACATTCATCGGTCCGATAGTGAATTTTTTCTATTCGCCCGTAGCAAGTGGTGACGCGACTATTCCCAATATATTCTTAGGTATTACTGGAGCAATAAAGAATTTCTTTATCACTATTGCTGTTATATTCTTGATTATTGGGGTATTGAAACTTCTCTTCTCCGGAGGAGACGAAGAGGCTCAGAAAAAATGGAAAAATAACATTATATGGGTTTCTGTCTGAGTTTTTGTCATGCAGATATCCTACTCTGTATGGAGCACTCTCTATCTCAAAAGTGGGTCGAACTCATTCGATATTGATGGTCGTCTTGCATGGACATTCTGGATCAATATATTTGAGCCTATAGTCAATATTATGCTTCTTTTGGCTTCTTTTGGCTTCATCGCTATGGCGGTATACTCATTCTATACGATTATCACCTGAGGAGGAGATGAAGAGAAGCTCAAAAAATGAAAAAATATTATCATCTATGCGGTGACCGGATTCATCCTTATCCGTATACCAAAACTCCTTGTAACGGCCCTCTATGGAGAGCCATCCGCTGCATGTAAAAACAATGTGTGGATCGGTACCTGTGAGATCGGCGCGAAAAACCTCAGCGATGGGATCAATATTTTCGGAAAAATACTCGCATATGTCAATGGTTTTCTTGCGCTTTTTGCGGTTGTTATGATTATCTATGCTGGATGGCTTATATTCATTTCCGGGGGAGATGAAGAGAAACTCAAAAAAGCAAAAAAAACTATGCTTTTTATCGCTCTTGGCATCATACTTCTCGTGGGAAGTCAGGCAATATTTCGATTCTTTTTCCTTCAAGGATAAAAAAGGTCCAAGTTTTTGCATTTTTCTCGCGTTTTTAGTATAATGGCCCTATGAGTATCTCGGAAGTCATTTTTATCATTATTACTGTCATTGGTATTGTCAGTATATTTTATATTGTGACACGCCGCAGGATTGCGCTGAAGCGATCACTCGATATGACATTTCTTCGTGTGATCATCGGCCGCAAAGATAGCGAGAAAGATGAGAAAAGCGATACGGTGAAAGACTTTCGAGAGCAGATATCGATCATGGAACAGCTCCTTGCAAGTATGAAGTCACTCTACTCGAATACAGCTATGGGCTGGCTCTTCGGTCAAGAATATCTCTCACTCGAATATGTCGCCCATCACCAGGAGATTTATTTTTATTTAGTTGTACCGAAGTGATCAAAGCTTCTTGTAGAAAAGCAAGTCCTCGGTTTTTATCCAGATGCTTTCATCGAAGAAACCGATGAGATCAATATATTTGAGTGACGCAGCGTCGTACGTGGTGAGATCATGAAGCTCAAAAAATCCTACCAATTCCCTATACGTACCTACCAAAAGCTTGAGACAGATCCAATGAATGGCATACTCTCAGCTCTGGGAAAGCTTACAGAAGATGAGTCAGGAGTCGTACAGATCCTCATGCGTCCAGTCGATGATGACTGGCAAGAGAAGATCCGTAAACGGATACGAAAAAGTGAGAAAAAGTGAGGATACCATATATCGTGGAATCCGCTCGAATGGCTCGGAGGACTTCTCGATATCCTCACTCATGATCCGAGTGATGCCAAGCAGAGCCCAGAACCTGATGATAAAGACGATGAGCCTCTAGATGAAGAAGGACTCATGAAAGAAAAAGTGAAAAAAACAGGATATGCCGTCGTCGTACGCATACTCACGACGGGGAATGATGAAGGTCATGTCTACGCTGAGCTTCAGAATATTATTTCCTCTTTTTCTCAGTTCACTTCACCGACCTATAACCGGTTCAAACCCGTAAAACGGAAATCTCTCTCTCTCCTCATAAATCACTATATATTCCGGCAATTTGCTTGGTGGCAACGCATAGGAATTATGAACAGCGAAGAGCTTGCGACACTCTTTCACTTTCCGCACAATAAATACAACAAACAGCCAGAAATCCGCTGGCAGAGATTCAAACTGATAAAAGCACCGACCAATATCCCAAAAGAAGGACTCTATATCGGAGATAATATATTTCGTGGTGAGAGAAAACCGATTTTTATCAAAAATGAAGATCGATTTCGTCACTTTTATGTCATTGGTCAGACCGGTACTGGTAAGTCTTCGATCCTGTCGACGATGGCTCGCCAGGATGTCCGAAATGGTCGATGACTCGCTATGCTCGATCCTCATGGGGATCTTGCGAAGGAACTCGTAGGGTATATCCCTCGTGAACGCGCAGATGATCTGGTCTACTTTGATCCGGGAGATCTCAGTCGCCCTATGGGACTCAATATGCTCGAAGCCGCGAATGAAGATGAGAAACAAATGGTCGTCGCTGACTCGACCAACATCATGATCAAGCTTTTTGGGAGTGAAATATTTGGTCCTCGTATCCAAGACTACTTCCGAAATGGCTGTCTCACCCTTATGGACTATCCTCAAGGTGGAGCTATCACGGACTTGATCCGACTCTTTACAGATGATAACTTCCAAAGAGAACGCCGTACAACCCTCAAAAATGCGGTCGTCCGAGCGTGGTGGGACTATACCTATGCGAAGATGTGAGATCGAGAAAAATGAGAGATCATCCCCTATTTTGCAGCAAAATTCGGACAGTTCATCACCAATACTATGATGCGCAATATCGTCGGCCAGACGAAGTCGGCATTCGATATCGGTGAGATCATGAATAATGAGAAGCTCCTCCTTGTCTCACTCTCGAAAGGAATCATCGGCGACCTGAATTCGACACTTCTCGGTCTTATCCTCGTCTCAAAGATCCAGATTGCAGCGCTTCGAAGACAAAGCATGGCAAAGGAAGACCGCAAAGACTTTTTTCTCTATATCGATGAATTCCAGAACTATGTCACGGACTCGATCGAATCGATCCTCTCAGAAGCTCGAAAATACCGACTCGGCCTCATCATAGCCCACCAATATCTCGGACAACTCGAAAAATCTGACGCCCTCACCAAGTCGAATCTCAACCTCAAATGAGCAATATTCGGTAACGTCGGAACCGTCATGAGCTATAAACTCGGTGCAGAAGACGCAGAATTCATGGCAAAGCAATTTGCACCGGCGTATTCAGACCAAGACTTCGTCAATATGGATAAGTTCAAAGCGGCTCTAAAACTCTCAGTCGATAGTCAGCCCACACCAGGATTCTCTCTCGCACCACCCAATCCATTTGCTGAAATGCCTGATGCAAAAATCGGCGCTGCCCTCAAAGAACTCTCTCGTCTCAAATATGGAAGAGAACGAGAATTCGTCGAAAAGGAAATCATATACCGTATCGGTGCTGTATAATACCCATGAAAAAAAATCTCCTCTCCATCTCACTCATAGGCTCTCTGACTTTGCTCTCGATACAGCAGGGCTATAGTGCATGAGAAAAAACTCTATGTGATCCCAAACTTATGTCATGCTATGAGGAGCAAACAAAAAATTGTACTGGACCAACTTCGCCCTGGGGAAGCTGACCTGATCTCTGAGCAATCACGATTAAATATGAGGAGTTCAAGTCCGAAAAAATCGATGATATTATCAGTAAACTTTCGGAGGTAAAGACGGGCAATGATGAAAAGGATACTCTACAAAAAAAGCTTGATGCTTTAAAAAGCCGACAATTTCTCTGATTTCGTGCGACTGAAGCTTCTCGTCTCCTCTATAGAAGTAATATGAATCAGATATTCTCCTGTGCCATCATAGCCAGTCGTTGGACGAAACTGGAGAAGCTCGATACCATCGTGAAAAAAAATGGTAAAGCCAGTGATATCCTCAAAAAACTCGAAAAAGAAAAAACTCGTTATGCATGACTCATGCGAGACAAAAACTGCTTCCAAAATAATAGCGATAAAGCCGATGATAAAGTCGTCGACCGTCTTGCTCTGAGTGCGGCTTGAGAATACTGCAAATATACGTACTACCTCGACTATTTGAGCGCAAACATCACGAGTGATTTTTCTGCTGCTGTCGAGATGGATGGAAAGATCGGCGGCAATACCGGAGCTACAGAAATGGGTACTACTATCGCTGCAAGTACGAGTATGGGACAGTGGATGACGACCCTCGATTCCGAAAGATCACGAGCCAATAGTACCCTCCCGAAAGCTATAATGGCATTCCAAGAGATGGATCGTACCTATATTACACATCTCCTTCTGATAATCATATATGACGACTATTTGAAGCTCAGAGATAATCTCAATACCTATATGAGCATCGTCTCCCAAACCTTCGAAAAGGCCTATAATGCACAAGATGCAAACAAACGGTAAAACTCCCTATTTTGTATCGTATCATCTTTTTTAGAATCGAAAAATCCTTTTGGATGAGAATCAGGCTCTAGGCGAGTCAACCTTTAGAAATCCTTCTTTATCTCAAATTTTCTTATGCCCTATCTCGAGATAATTATTTTCATTGCCATTATCGTATCTGTCTTTTCTTTTTTCTCTCTTGCTCCATGGTTTCCTACAGATAGTGAAGATCTTGAAAGAATTCTTGACATTATACAACTCAAAAAGGGTGAACGAGTTCTTGAAATAGGTTGTGGCACAGCTTCTGTATCGCTTGCGCTTGCCCGACACCATCCTGAGGCGCATATAGTCGGTATCGAACTATCACCATTTTTTTATCTCATATCGAAAATACGTACCCAAATGAGTAGCCTAAAAAATATAGAAATCATTTATGGTAATGCGCTTCATCTCGATCTCTCTCTATTTGATGTAATCTATATTTTCGGTATGCCAAAAACTGTGACCGAGAAACTATGACCGAAAATAGAGAAAATGAAGAATCAAAATTTCCGCTGTATATCATATTGTTTCAAGATGACAAATGATTTTTTCGAAGAGACAAAACACAAGATGGAGAAAAGAAATAGTATTTATGAATACCGATTAAAGAAATTTAAGCCCCAAAAATAAATTATGACCCGAAATCATCACTCGAGTTGCTTCAATCTCGATCATCCCCTCTTCGTAGGGTATCACTGGTAAAGAATAGTGATATATACTCTCTCTATTTAGTGGAAAACTCGGGAAATAACAGCGTTACGCTATCTATTAAGCCAAAAAATCCTCTCGAAATGAGAGGATTTTTTATTATTTTCCGAGTTCTTCTGTCTTCTTTTGACGAGCATAGAACTTGTCCATAGTACTGGTCTTGAGAAGAGTCTTCTTTCCTGTATAGAAAGGATGACACTTCGAGCAGGTTTCTACACGGATTTCGTCACCTTTTATGGTACTTCCCGTCTCGAATGTATGTCCACATGAGCAGATAGCTTTTACCATCTTCCATGCTGGATGTATATTTTTTTTCATAAAATATTGGGTTAGGATATATGTGATCGCTTGTATACGATAACTCCTAGTATTTTTTAGAGGCAAAATACAAAACCTTTTGAGTTAAGAACTCAAAACTAAAAACAAATATTATTCATTTTTAATTTTTAACTCATAATCCATTTATGGTGCCCAGGAAGAGACTTGAACTCTTACACCGTAAGGCAACGGCTTCTAAGACCGTCGTGTCTACCAATTCCACCACCTGGGCGAGCAAAAACAAAGTTTTGCAGAGACACATACAGGAAACAGATATACAAAAATTTTTTGAATTTATGTATCTTTTTGTTTTTAAATGGTGGGCCGGGAGGGATTCGAACCCCCGAAGGCGAAGCCAAAGGATTTACAGTCCTCCCCATTTGACCACTCTGGTACCGACCCATAAAAAAAGAATTGAGAACTCTAGATTTTTCGACATTGTTTTTTCGCAAAAATCCAATATTCTAAACTCTAAAATTCCTGAAAGTGGAGCCACCAATCAGACTTGAACTGATGACCGCCGGTTTACAAAACCGATGCTCTACCAACTGAGCTATGGTGGCGCTCGGGCAGATTGTATAAAAAATGATTGGCTTGTCAAAAAATTTTTCTATAATATGCAAGAATTCGAGAGGAACATCCCCTTCTCTTTCTTCGCAACAGATATTCTCCGATTTCTTATCTTCCACTTCACCCTATGATTACGATTCTTGCTGTTACTGATGGGTACAAACACTTTGATGGAAGTATAAAAGAATACGAAAAACGTATAGCGAAATTCGCGACGATAAAACGTATCAAACCGATCTCTCATACAAACTCCGAATACATCAAAGTAAAAGAGACCCTTCTGATCATGGATGCCCTCAAAAAGATGAAATGAAGGGTCATACTCCTCGATGAGAGGTGAAAAGGTATGAAGACGAGCGAATTCTCTGAAATGCTCGAAAATGCGAAAGACTCGAGTGAAGATAGTATTTTTATCATCGGAGGGAGCTATGGGGTCGATCTCGAAGTATTTGCAGATATCCCTCATTTGACTCTTTGAATTTCTGGTTTTGTCATGCCTCACTCACTCGCACTCCTCGTCCTCGTAGAGCAGATCTATCGAGCGCATGAGATCATGAAAGGTTCTGGATATCATCATGCATAAAAAAAACCCACGACTATGGGTATAGCGTGGATTCGAATTTGGATGCCGATCACCACTCACTGTGAGATCTTAAAAAAAATGATCTCGGGAGGACGAAAGGTCAGTTGGGTAGGATTGACTCACTCCTTAGCACAAGTGCTAGCCCGACTGAACTTTCGTATGATAGATTAGAGAGGAATTACGAGCCTCTTGTTGCCCAGTGCTGGGCCCATATCCTATCTCCTAAAAAAAGAAATACGATACGGGCCCTTCACCAGTGTTTTTTGCTCTTTATATTGATATACAAGAATTTGCTCTTTTTGTATAGATATGGGAGAGTTTGTTTTGGTATTGGTAGCAGGAAGGTCCTTTGAGGGAGGTTTCCTATTATCGTTCAGTCAGGTCTTGTTAATGATCATTCTCTTTCGAGAAGACATAAGCAGTATAGCATGTTCCCGAGAATCTTGCGAGATTCAGTATGTTGTATTATGGTGATTTATACGGATAATTATGTTCTCTATAGGACTTCTTGGCTTATACAAGAGGAATACTCATACTATGATTTTTCGATCATTTATTGAACCATTTTTGTATAAATAATGTATATGTGAGCAGTATCTGTATACAAGGTTTGCTGATCCTTATGCCGCTTATTGGAGTATATTCATGACATTTTTCAGAATATGTATTATCGGCTCCTTCATCGAGCAATCAGCACACTATATGTTGTATGTATTGGAGTTTTTGATGATTGGTCTCTGTACAGTGAACTTATATAGGGACACTCTAGGCATGTAGAAGGGCAAAGGCAGATACTACCCCAGCAGTCTCAGTACGCAGTACTCTCTCTCATAAACGGACAAATAAGAAACCACTATCAATCATTTTTTCTCGCTCATTATCCGACCACCCCCCTTCTGGCCCTATCCAGATGCTGATGTATTCAGAAAATAGTATTTCTGAGATTTTCATGACCTTTCCACTTGTATCAAGCGTGATCCTCATATGATTATCACTTGAAGTGAAATCGAGCATATCTCTAAACGACAATTCAGGGATCATGACTCATCCACATTGTTCTACTGCCTCTCGGACTATCGTCTTAAATCGGAGTTTCTTCGATTCTGAGAGAGCAAGTTTCTGAGAATACTCTGACCGGAAAAATATGAATTTCGTGATTCCGACTTCGACTCCCTTCTGAAGGATATACTCGATTTTCTCGATTTTATTCGGAAGGGCTTGATAGAGAGCGATTTTTTTTGTAGGTTCCACATTCGGAAATCTTCGATCCTTTCCACGAAGTGAGATAGACTTTTTCGTGATACTCATGATCTCATAGGTCGTCTCTGATCCATCTCAGTCAAAAAGTATGACCCCGTCACCGACTTGTGATCGCATGACTCGAGTTATCTGATGGAGGATATCGGGGTCGACGAGTGTCAGGTCGATACTCAGAGGAAATGGTACAAAAAATCGTTGCATAGATTATTTTTGTTCTTGTATAAGCATATAAACATCTCTCGGAAGAAGAAGGGTATCGAGGATGATACGCCCGACGAGGAAAAAGAGAAATATCGATCCCTGAGCAAAACCATAGGCAAAACCGGCAATATCGATGAGAGGATTGTCTCCTATTCTTTGTTGATCAAAGTAGAGAGAGAGCTTGCTATCAGAAAAAGGAAACGATCATGGAGGAAGGGTATACTCTGGGACAACTTTCTCGAATCTAGATATATCCTGATCTCGATCGAGCATCCGGAGAGCATCGTCATAAGTATCGATCGATATCTGTCCGCTTTCGAGTGCGGATCGGATATCACTTTTGAGGGTACTCAGAGATTGTCCGGTCTCGATACGCCTCTTTAGCTCAAAGACATCGAGCTTTTTCTTTGAGTGGATTTTTTCTTTTCATTTTTCGAAATCCTCTTTATTCTTCTCTACGACGATCACTTCACTTTCTTTACTTTCACGGATGCGTTTACGAGCTTCATCGAAGGCTCAGGGGTTCTCTCATGGCATGACAAGAGTATAAAGAAAATTTTTAATTTTACAAAGAATCCTTCATCTGAGAATCGTAGAATTTAAGAGCTGTTATTACTGTATTTAAGATTAGTTCTTTATTATGGTATACGTTGCCTTGTATAGGTTCTTCTTTCACAAGTCGCAATATTTTCCGAGACCTCATTAATTTTATACCGTCCTTTCTTACTTCTACTTCTAAAAGATCTAAAAGTTTTTCTGATACTCCTTCTGATAATGCCGATACTCTTAATCAATGGATGGCATCCTGATCTAGTAGAGGCTTTCCTGTTATGGGATTTTTTTCTCGAAATTTTTCAGCATAAAGTACAAAAAAGTGGTTTCAGCTCTTGTGCTATTATTCAGATTTTTTCTTGTAGAGGATTCATAAGGATAGTCTACCACAAGAATCTAGATATTCAAAAATATAATTTTTATAATCCCTCCATTTCCATGCCGATCAGTATATTCATCTCTGCAGCATATTCGAGAGGCAGCTCCTTCATGAGTGGCGATACGAATCCACGGACGATGAGGGTCTTCGCTTCATCTTCGGGGATGCCATGTGACTGGAGGTAGAAGAGGACATCCTCATTGATCTTTCAGACACTCGCCTCATGAGCCACGAGTGCGTCATCGGTCGCGACTCGTATATCGGGGATAGTATCAGAACGTGAGAATGAATCTAGGATGAGACCATCACAGTCGATCTTCGCGACTGCGCCTGTAGCTGACTTCTTGATATCGAGGAGTCCTCGATAGGTCGATATTCCTCCTCTTTTTGAGAGACTTTTCGAGATCACCTCACTCGATGTATTTTTTCCTATATGGATGACCTTTGCGCCCGTATCGGTATTTTGCCCGGCATTCGCGAAGGCGATACCGAAGTGGAGTGCTTTGGAGTTATCCCCCTTAAGTATAGAGCACGGGTAAAGCATCGTGACTCATGAACCGAGATTTCCCCCTACCCACTCGATCGATCCCCCTTCTTCGACGATAGCTCGCTTAGTATTGAGATTATAGGTATCGACAGACCAATTCTCGACCGATGAATATCGCATCTTCGCATGAGCTCCTACATAGATCTCGACACAACCAGCATGCAGGCTCGATGTCCCATATTTGGGAGCACTACATCCCTCGATATAGTGAGCCTCTGCATCATCTTCAATGACGATCAGTGTGTGCTCGAACTGTCCTCCTGCCTTCACATTCATACGGAAGTACGCCTGAAGAGGATCTGCGATCTTCACTCATTTCGGAATATAGAGAAATGTCCCCCCACTCCATACCGCACCATGAAGAGCTGCGAACATATGATCACTCATAGGGACGACTTTCATGAAATGTTTGCGGACAATATCTTCATATTTATGGATTGCGACCGACATATCTTCGAATATGACTCCCTGGTCCTGGAGCTCTTGCCTGAGACTATGGTATACTACCTCACTATCATACTGGGCTCATACACCAGCGAGCATCTTCCTTTCTGCTTCAGGGATACCCAGTCGATCAAAAGTTTTTTTGATTGCGTCAGGAACTTCATCCCATGACTTAGAATCCCCACCTCACTCAGCCTTAGCAAAATAATAAATACTCTCAAGGTCGAGTGCATCCAGTGATGGACCCCATGTGGGCTTCGTGAAACTTCGATACTTCTCGAGGGATTTAAGTCGATGTTCGAGCATCCATTCTGGTTCTTCATTCGAAAGTGAGATCTGCCTGACGACCGATTCATCGAGTCAGACTTTCGCCATCTGTGAGTAGACGATACTATCACTCCCATCGAGTGTTGCTCGTGATATATCTCCGAAGGCTTTGATGTCATCTTGGTCTTGTGGGGCCATAATTTTTAGTGAAAGTTTAATATTCAAGTCTTTAAAATCCTTTTTGTCTTACTTCTTCGATGAGCTCTTGTCAGCCATGGCGATCTATTTGTCAAGACTTCATTATCAGCACCTTATCGACGTTTATAGAATCAAGAAGATGGAAATTATGAGAAATAATAATAACGAGCTTCGACAGACTTCGCCATTTTTCTATCTGTTTTGA
The DNA here is from genome assembly GCA_031386685.1 of Candidatus Altimarinota bacterium. Lineage (GTDB taxonomy): Bacteria > Patescibacteriota > Gracilibacteria > BD1-5 > UBA2023 > JAGOMW01. The sequence goes on from JANNCQ010000044.1 coordinate 17,221, forward strand.
GAGGATATCTATCGCGCCGATATCGAGTCCTGCATCGATCTCATCGAGAAATATACAACTCGGGTCAAGGAGTGCGATCTGCAGCATCTCTATACGCCTTTTTTCTCCTCCAGAGAATCCGACATAGAGATCTCTATCGAGGAATTTTGTATCAAGACCATATTCTGGAAGCAGCTTCTCTACCATTCTTCGAAATATAAATGGGGTTGGTGGTTTAAGGTCTGGATCATGAAGAGTAAAATTGTGACTATAGATAGTGCGAAGGTATTCGAGTAGTCGAATTCCTGGAATTTCAGGAACATTTTGAAACGAGAGAAACATCCCACGATTTGCCAGAAGATCAGGTGCAAGGTGAGATATATCTTCTCACTTAAGCATGAGTGACCCTGCTATCTCATAGCGTGGATGGTGAAAAAGAGCGAATGCAAGGGAAGATTTCCCACTTCAGTTCTCTCAGAGGATAGCATAGATAGAGCCTGTATCGAAGGTATATGAGAGGTCGTGGATGATCTGTTTTTCTCATACAGATACGGATATATGGTCGAGTGATAGCATAAAAGCATAATAAGAATCATTCTCAAAAAAGCAAGAAAAATCCCCATATTGCATGGGGATTTTCGGAAGTATCAGTAGGCGGTAATTCTTCGAAAATATCGCACCAAAAACCCCTCCCGAAAAATCGGGAGGGATAAGTAGATAGTCATCGTGAGATGATTATTGAGCAGTTACATTAGAGTATTCCTCTGTTATAGTGCCATTGTAAGTAAGAGCGAGGACTTCACCGAGAAGATCCGTAGGATCGACGAAGTTAGAGTCGACGAGGACTTCATATGAGTATGAAGATCCATTCTTACTAATTGTAGGAGGAGTCACAAGTGTGAGGTTAGCTGCAACACCTGGAACACCACCAGTACCAGTACTATCACTTGTCACAGGACAAGTAGATGCACTAGAACCTTGAGAACGAAGACAGTATACCGCTGTATATGTAGAGTTGTTTACTGCTACTGGCTTGACACGGATCTTAAGAGCATTAAGAGTGATGTCAGACTCAGAAGATACATTAGTCACCTTTACGAGGAAGACCTTTGCTGACTTCTTAGAGATAGAGACAGTAGGAGGGATGACACCGACGACATAGTCAGTCGTAGATACTGAAGCGATAGTTCCTGGAGCGAGCGTAGCTGCACTACCAGAAGCCTTATCGACAGTATTCAGAGCGACAGCGAGATCGATACGCTTACCGTGTTCTGCACTAGAGAATCCACTTGTAGTAACCACAACCATGAAGTCACGGGTAGAGTCCTTAGTGACTTCTGCTGACATACTATCGAAGACGATACCACTAGCTGTGACAGTCACAGTAGCAGAGATCTGAGATTTTGTAGCGACATCGACGAGCTTGACACTGTTTGAAGAGATGATAGTCGTCCAATCAGTGACTATACCACTACCACCAGCGACAGCGCCGTTAGTAAGAGTAAGCTTGCGGACTGTGACATTCTCAGCTTCAGCACCTACACCGAATCTTCCGATTTCGATATCAGCACTAGAGTAGACAGTACGAGCAGATGCAGGAGCGACGGTCGCGTTCTTGAGAACTGCAGTACCATTCTTCACTGTGACCTTATCACCAGCCTGAGACTTAGTGACAGAAGAAGTATTTCCATTAGAGACATTCTTTACCTGAGAGATAGAGAATGTTCCGACGTAATCCTGAGGAACTGGAGAAGCGTTAGAACGGACATTTGCAACGACACGGATAGTCACTGGAACACCTGGCTCGACACGGAATCGGTCAGCAGTAGCTGTCCAAGTACGAGTAGCAGCAGCAAGAGTTGTAGCAACGATCTCATAGTCTACACCATTAATATAGACAGTGACCTTGTTATCAGAGAAGCTAGAGAATCCGTTTGCAGGACCAGTAGTAAGGGCGAATGTATAAGCAGATACATCGAATGTAGCATCAGATGTGATCGTAGCCTTATAGAGGTCGACGCTTGTACCAGGAGCGATAGTCTTTGTACCAGTAGAAGTCTTGTTGATTGTGAGATCTACAGCAGAAAGAGTAAGAACCTGATCAGCAGTAGGAGCACCACTAACTGTAGTAGCATATCCTGTAGTCTTCTCGATCGCAGAGACATCAGAAGTCGAGTCGATACGGAATGTAGTAGTACTAGAGGCACCTACATAGACGATATCACCACGAAGTTCGATAGAAGCCTGCTCTCCAGAGAGACGAGCGATATTAAGACCACTTACCATGACCTTATCAGTCGTGACTGATACAGATCCGACCTTAGTACCGTTGAAGTACGCAGATACATTAGCAAGGACCTTTGTATAGTCTTCACCAGTTCCCTTAGTAAGGGTGAATCCGGTGATATTCGCCTCCTTTCCAGGAGTGAGCTTGACTGTAGCAAAAAGCTGATTTGCCTTACCAGAAGTCACAGAAGAAGTAGCGATACTATCGACTGTAAGAGTAGCTACTGAGTAAGAAGTAGTATTGAGAAGACCGAGAGTGACTGGAAGACCAGTGACTGTCGCACCATTAAGAGCAGTTACCGTAGTAACAGCGAATTGGTGTTGGCTATTTGAAGCACCATTGAGATTGACGAGGACATCGAGCATAGCTGATGTACCAGCCTTGATCATAAGTGGAGTCGTGAGCTTCAGGGTAGCTGTCTGAGAAGAAGTACTCATAGTACGAGAGTCAGAGACATTAGACCCATTCTGTGCAAGCACAAGAGAAGAAATATCAGCTACTGGACCAAGTCCAGAGCGAGATACGACGACTGAAGAGACAGTCACATCAGTAGTACCAGCAGTAAGCTTGACAGTACCGACCTTGACTGAAGATGCGTTCATAGGAACGTACTGAGCCATAGCCTGTCCTTCAAGAGCGACTGTAAGAGCACCACCAGTAGTACCAGTTCCAGTAGGAGGAGTAGTACCAGTTCCAGTAGGAGGAGTAGTATCAACTGGAGGAGTAGAGTCTACATCGAGACCAGCACATACGACAGCGACCTTAAATGCTTCACCACGAGTTGATGATGCATTTGGACGGAAGTACATACCAGGAGAGACACATCCGATTTCATTTGCACGGTTTACATATCCACGAAGGTCACCAAGACCATCGACGTCCATATATCCAGCATCGACATCAGAACCAGTTTCACCGAGAGCACCGAGGATCATTTTGACCATCTCAGCACGAGTAATGTTAGCAGAAGGACGGAAAGTCGCAGATGCTGTAGAGACGACACCTGCATCAGCAAGAGCTTCTACATAACCACAAAGATCTCCGAGACCAGCACCGACATCACTATAAACATCACCGGTACAAGTCGTAGCCTCGATACCACCGAGGTTAGCGACCACCTTTGCGATTTCCGCGCGGGTAATATTGTTGCCGAGACGGTATCCAGCTTCAGTAGACTGAGCTGAGACAACGCTGTTATCAGCAAGAACTTCAGCATAGGTAAGAAACTCTGAAGCAGCAGAAACAAGTGAAGCACTTGTAGAAACCGCGACGAGAGTCGCTACACCCACAACAGAAGTAAGCTTCGTAAGGAAGTTACTCATAAATATATATGGGTAAAAAAGTAAAAGATGCGGATATCTCCGCGAGCGGGGACCATTTTGACAATCATGGTCAGTGATCATCGGGTGATAACTTCTGGTCAGGAAGTTACCGCCTTTCTCACTTGCGTGAGAGAGGTTAAAGCTTTAACCTCAAGTTATTTGCATAACGAGAGGAAAGACACGAGATTTTAGATTTTAGATTTTAGATGCTAGAGGAAATATATCCTTCTAGAATCTAGCATCTGTAATCTGTGATCTCGATTCTTTCCTCTCCTTATACAGTGATGCATGAGGTGACCAAAGTAGAGGGAAATGATGTTAAAGAACATCTGCGAAGACAATCGTCCTGCAAAATACGCGAGTAATAATATGAAAACAGGGGGATAAAGTCAAATGAAAGTACATCCTCTTCACGATATTTTCACAACAAAAAATACTCGTAAGAGGATAAATAAAATATGCAAGTATAAAGTTTTCTATTCCTGAAGGGGAAAATCGGGAAAATCTGGAAAAATAAATTCCTTTTTCATAAAAAAGTCCTACAATGAGTCTGTCATTCGGAAAAAGCAGTATATAGAGACGATTCTCCAGGAAAAACGAAGATCCAACAATAAACTCCAAAAAACATACACTCTCCTCATCGGGCTTCTCTCCGAATGCTGGTTCCCTAGCCTTCAATAACTTTAGATATATGTCTATAAATGTTTTCATAAGTCTCATCCTTGGATGAGTATTTGGTGGTGGTATGATATACTTTCTCCAAAGTCGCAAAAATACAGAGGTTGCAAATACTCTCATACAATCCGCCGAGGAAAAAGCAAAAATGATCATCTCGCGCGCTGAAGAAACTCGTGAGAGTACAAAGCGTGAAGTAGAAGAAGCAAAAAATGATCTCAAAGACCGAAAAGATCAAATAATACAGAGTGAGGAACGCCTCATGGAAAAAGAGAAACGTATCGATGCAAAATCAGAGGAAATCGATGGAAAAAGAGAAGTCCTCAGCACAAAAGAAAAGGAGCTCGAAGGAAAGCTCGATGATGCAGATAAAAAAGCTCGAGAGCTCGAAGGAAAGCTCGAAGAAATGGCAAAACTCTCACAGGAAGACGCCAAGGAAATGCTCATGAAGTATACCGAGGAACGCTATGAGAAAGATATCCTCTGACTTCTAGAAAAAAAGAAAAAAGAGCTCAAATCGCGAGAAGCAGATGCAGCTCGTGAGATCATCATCAAGAGTATCCAGCAATATGCCGGAGAAGTCTGTGGTGAGACGACTCAGACTCTTGTCACTCTCGAAAGTGATGACCTGAAAGGCAAACTCATCGGAAAGGAAGGTCGCAATATCATCGCTTTCGAAAAAGCGACAGGAGTATCACTTATCATCGATGATGCTCCTGATACGGTATTTCTCTCGAGTTTTGATCTCTTTCGTCGCTATATAGCGAAAAAATCCCTCGAAGATCTCATAGAAGATAAACGTATCCAGCCGGCTCGTATCGAAGAAATCGTCGAGAAAAATCAGCAAGATGCTGACAAGCTTATCACTGACCTCGGACGAAAGACGGTAGAAGAGATGGGAATTATCGGGATTCCTGATGAGATCATGCCGCTTATCGGGAAATTCCGATTCCGTACAAGTTATGGTCAGAATATCCTGATGCACTCGAAAGAAGTCGCCTATATCGCCGAGGCGATAGCGAAGCTCATCGGTGCTGACCCCATACTCGCGCTCAAGTGATGACTCCTCCATGACCTTGGAAAAGCGATGGATCATGATATCGAAGGGACTCACCCTGAGATCGGTGGACGCATCGCACGGAAATATGGTCTCGATGAAAAAATCGTGAACATCATCGAGGGTCACCATGATGATGTCCCCCAGATATGTATCGAGACAAAGATTGTACAGATTGCTGACGCTATATCAGCGGTACGCCCATGAGCACGTCGTATGAACGTAGAAGACTATATCAAACGTATCCAAGAGATGGAGAATATCGCTATGGGATTCCCCGGTGTGAGTAAGGCCTATGCACTCTCTGCAGGACGAGAAATACGAGTATTCGTCGATGCTGATACTATGAGTGACCTGAGTGCAAGTAAGGTAGCTCAAGAAATCGCTTCTCAGATCGAAGCAAACTGTAACTATCCATGAGAAATAAAGGTGATCGTATTTCGAGAAAAGCGAATCATAGAATATGCGAAATAATACGTATAGATAATCCTGATATATATTTAGTACTTACAATTGTTTCATGTATCCTACGATCGAACTCTTCTCTGTGAAATTCTACACTTTTGGCTTTATTATAGCTTGTACGTGGCTTCTATTTTTTGTACTGCTCCATAGATTTTCACTAAAGAAAGGGATACTTCGTCCGATATTTTCTGATATTTTCACATTTACTCTCTCGATATTCTTTTTCTCACGGATATTTCATATCATGAGAGATTGGCTCGATGAGAAGTTCATCCTTATAGAACTCTTTAATGGGAATATAGGAGAATTTCTGAAACTTTTTTTTATACCACAAAATTATCTTTTTTCGCTTTTTGGTGCCATAGTAGGATTTACACTTATCTTTACTATTAAAACCCATTTTATAAAAAAAGAGCGTGGACGATATATTGATGCTATTATGCTTGCGTTTCTTTTCTCTTGCCTGCTCTGATATTTTGGATCTCTTCTTGGTGGACAAATCTATGGTATACCATTTTCTTCGTCTTTCTCTATCACTTATGACCATATTGATAGTATAGTGAAGGATCGTGCTCCTCTCTTCCCTCTTGCAATTTTCTATCTGATAGTCACTACTGGGATCCTCTTTGGGATACAGAAATTTTTCTCGAAAAGAATATTTCCTGATGGTTTTATTGGGTATATCGGTATAGGAGCATTCTCACTTATGATTTTTCTTTGAGAGTTTCTCGATGGTGCAAGAAAAGATATCTTCTATGACTTCTTCTCACTGAGCCTGAATCAGCTATGAGCTCTGCTTGGACTCATTTTTGCTATACTATGACTTCTTCGTCTTATACAAAAAAAACTATAAGTAGTACGCGCGAGCTCTTTCTTATATTTTGTGCAAGTTACATCATTGGAGACATCCTCGGCTGTCAGAAGGATAGTATGAGTATATATATCTTGGTATGATTCGTTTTGATTATGGGGATATTCAGGAAGTGATTTCTGTATATTCTCATCTCTCTCCTTCTTGGGGTTAGTTTTGGATTTTATACCTGACAGTCTGCAAATAGTGAACAAACTAAAAAATATGATGAACTCGCAAAAATTACACACCAGTTCACTGTAAAATGAAATATAGAATGAACCATAGAAAAACTTCTCTTTCGGAAAGATCATACGATAGTCTACCTTCTCAGTATCGACAACTTCGACACTATCGACAACTTCGACAATAATACAAGTAACCCAATAGGGAAAAGTAAATATACAACTTCTCTCTTTATCGAAGTTCCATCGAATCTCACCCTCCGAAGTGGAGATAGAATCGGATTCTCTGGAAAAATCGAGAAAAATATTACCTTTCCATTGAGAGGGTTTTCTCGATATGCATACTTTCATGGCTGATTCGGGACGGTCTTTGTGCCGAGTTTTCGCCAGATATTTCGAATGCCCCCTTGAGTGATCGAAAAGATACAAGCCTCATGGAGTCATATCTTCGAATCATACTTTCCGAGAGATATCGCCGGGACACTCCTCGGTATGACTATCGGATCTGTAGATATTCTCTCACGTGAAACGAAGGATGCATTCATCGCAACAGGGACATCCCACATACTCGTAGTAAGTGGCTCAAATATAGCATTTCTTATTATTCTTTTGACTTTTTTTCTGAAATATATTCCATTTGGAAAGTATTTTCGTTTAAGTATTATTCTCTGATTTCTCTTGTTTTATGGTACTCTCGTAGGATGGGATGTGTCGGTACTACGGGCGACTCTCATGGGAGTCCTCTCTTATATGATCGTAGAATATGGAGGACGAGGATCAAGTCGAGCTTCTTTGGCGCTCGCATGTATCGTACTGACATTTCTCTATCCTCTTGCTCCTCTATATGATGCATGATTTTGACTCTCATTCGCAGCGACATTTGGGATACTCGTCTTCCATAATCCTCTAGAAAGATGGTGCAAAAAATACAGGCTTCCCCATACTCTTATCTCGATAGTCTCTGTAAGCATCGGTGCTATGCTGGGAAGTCTTCCTCTTATCATCTACCACTTTGAGCGTATCCCCGTATCTTCTCTTCTGGCAAATATATTGATCTGAGGAGTTCTCGGATGGATACTCTTTTCGAGTGTATTTTTTGTGGGAATTTCTTTGTTATCTCATTCTCTTACTATCATCTTTGGATATTTGGTGTATATTCCGACCAAATTTATCATTATTCTTTCATGATTTTTCCAGAATGGTTGGATCATATCTATTCCATCATCTCTCGCTCCTTCTATTAGCGTCTTTCTCCTTGGGATCTTTCTCATTATTTTTTTGGAAGGAAACTCCAAGAAAATATAGGAAGTTATAGGAGATTATCCCATTCCAAAAAAGTCATTTGTATTTACTATTGATGATTTTTTGAGATCTTCGTCTGCAGCATCAAGAAATACACGTAAGACCTTCTCGTATTCAGAAATTATAAAAATTGCATATGTTTCTGATTTTTTTGGCTCTATAATGACATTAGATCTGCGAAGAAAAAAAGTAAAAAATATACTCATTGATTTTTCTACCATACTCCGAGTCGGGGAAGAAAAAAGTTCCAGTGTTTTTTGATGAAGAATTACAGAATTATCACTTTGGGAGAGAAATTCTTGTGCTGAGCTCATCCAGAGGGTCACCCAATTACGAAGGGAAGGATCAAGTTGGTCATCATGGAACTGGTGGATCTCATCGTAGTGATGGATATTGGTATAGATATCTGTGGGGATATTTTTGCTAAGTTTAAGAAAAAGGTAGTGGGCTGCCTCAGGGTATACGAGCGCTATGATGATGAGGGTGAATCTCGATGGGAAGCTATTTTGGAGAAGGAGTACGACACTCGGGATGAGGTCTTCATAGAGAGGATTTTTGATGAATCTTGCTAAGATGATGAAGAGGTCGTCATTGTCTTGTTTTGCTTTTTTTTCATCCTTTTGTGTTTTTTGGAGTTGTGATTGAGCTCGACGAGAAGACTCTTTCTGTTTTTCACTTCTCTCACTCGGGGCTTCCGAAGAAGTCCCTCATATTTCACCACCATCGAGATTGAGATCATCGAGAGACATAGAGTATTATACGAGGGAAGGTATGAAGTCATCTGGTATAGGGAATTTTTTGGCAATTTCACGGATTTTTTCTCGGATTTCAGATTTTTTCACTGCATTATCCTTATTTTTCATAGCTTCTATCATGAGTTCTGCGACGAGAGCACAGTCTTCTTCCTTGAGTCAGCGTGTCGTGATAGCTGGTGTCCCGAAACGGATCCCCGATGGATCCATTGGCTTGCGAATATCATCGGCGATAGAGTTCATATTGAGTGTAATCCCGACTTCATCAAGTACTGTCTGTCACTCTTTGCCTGATATGCCGAGAGAGCTCCATATATCTGCAAGGAGGAGGTGATTCTCTGTGCCTCCTGTGAGGAGACGGATATGATGGTTTTTGAATACTTTTTCCATCGCTTTCGCATTAAGAAGTATCTGACGAGAATATTCCTGAAATTCAGGAGTCAGAGCTTCTGCAAAGGCTACAGCTTTCGCTGCTACTATATGCATATGTGGACCTCACTGAAGACCAGGGAATACGGATTTATCGATCTTCTTAGCAATCTCCTCACTTTCTCGTACTAAGATAAGTCAGCCTCTTGGTCATCTCAGGGTTTTATGAGTAGTGCATACAATGATATCAAAACCATAGTGGAATGGATTTTTCACCGCTTTCCCAGCGATAAGTCCAGCGATGTGAGCCATATCTGCCATAGTGTACGCACCGACTTCACGGGCAATATCGACGAATTTCTGATAATTGAGTTCTCTTGGATAAGCAGAGAATCCTGCAAGGATAATTTTTGGTTTCGTCTCTATAGCTACTCGGCGAAGCTCCTCATAGTCAATCTCTCCTGTCTCTGGATCTTTCATCTTGTATCGTACGAAATTGAAAATCTTCGAGATATAAGTCACAGGATGACCATGCGTCAGATGTCCACCATGAGAGAGATCCATACCGAGTATTGTATCGCCTGGCTCACAGAGAGCAAAATAGGTTGCTATGACAGCAGGGGCTCATGAGTGTGTCTGGACATTCGCATATTTACAATCAAAAAGTGCGCAAGCCCGCTCGATACAGAGCTCTTCGAGTGGGTCCGTGAAGTCCTGTCATCCATAGTAGCGCTTATGGGGGTATCATTCAGAATATTTATTCGTAAATACTGAACCCATAGCTTCGTGGCATGCACGTGAGACATAGTTCTCTGAGGGGATGAGCTCGAGTCCTGAGAGTTCTCTATGCTCTTCTCATCGTATGAGGGCTGCTACTTGAGGATCTTGTCGGCTAATATGGGAGATATCTTGTGGTGTACTCATAGTGATAAAAATGAAGGAATAATAAAAATAGTATCTCTCATTCTAATCGATTCTTGTGTTTGGATTATTTTTATAGAACATAGGAGTTATTATTGTGTAAAGTCTTTCTTTTTCATTTCTTCAATAAGTTTTTCTCGACTCATATTCGTCGAAAGGAGAGTATTGAGTATCATTTTTGCATTTTCACTCTGTCTATCATACCGTGCCGCAAAGTCTCTATCAAAAAGAGGAACGAGTATATCGGGAGTGATACCATTTTTATCGATATTTTTATCCTCTGGTGTGTACCACTTTGCGATTGTGAGCTTCACGATGCTGCCGTCTGTTAGTATAAAGGGTTCTTGTACTGATCCTTTTCCATATGACTGTTCTCCTATGATGATCGCTCTTTTATGATCTTGTAAGGCTCATGCCACGATCTCTGTAGCAGAAGCAGAGAGATTGTTTACGATCATTACTATTGGTATAGTGGTATTCGTGATTTTATTGAGTTTTGTATAGAGTGATTCTGTTTTTTTAGGATCATTCTCTTTTGTTGTGACAGCAAGAGTATGATCTGGGAGGAGTATAGAGAGTATATCTACTGCTGCATCGAGGTATCATCAACCATTATTTCGAAAATCGAGGATGACTGCTTTTGCTCATGAAGCCGTAAGTTTTTGAAGTGATTTTTGGAACTCCTCAGGTGTCCTTTCTCCGAAAAAAGCTACTTCAATATATCCAATATCGAGAAAAGCTCAAGTAAACATTCGTTCTTGTGTCGAAGGTATAATAATAGTATCTCTCGTAATTTCAATAGAAATTGGATTTATATTTTCTCAACGAATATAAGTAACTTCAATTTTCGATCATTTCTTTCATTTTATTTTTTTAACTGCCTCAGATGCTTTTATGCCGAGCATAGAATCATTTCCTACTTTTAGAAGTATATCTCCATCTTGGAGTCAAGCTTTTTTCGCTGGTGAAGTATCAAATACTTTTCGTATAATAATTCCTTTCATATGTTCATCTATCACTGCCCCTATACCTTCAAAATTTCCATTAAGAACTTCTGAAAATTCTTTTGCTTCTTTTTGTGGAAAATAACTACTATGCTTATCTCAGAGTGATTCTACAAGTGAAGTTATCATAGCATTTTCTATATCTTCCTTTGATTTTTGAGAAAAATGATAATACTCTTTTTGAATAATATTTTCTACATATTTAATTTTATCCGATGTAAATAACGAACTTCCAGTTACACTCGTTTGTGTGTAAGAATGAGTATAGTTTCAAATTATACTTACCCCAAATCACAATCAAATACCTATAATAAGTGAAAATATATATAGATATTTATTTAAAAAAAACATACAAAAATAAAAAGGTTTAAAAAATTAAAATTTATGTAAAAAACTCTATTGGTTTAATATAAAAAACAGTGTAGGAAAATATGTTATAAAAACAAATAAATATACTCTTATTTTTTACATAAACTTAAGTGTAAAAAAATGCTGTTTACTATATAATGGATTTATAATAAAGGGTATATTATTAGAAATAAAATGTGTAATTCCTTTTCTTGGAAAATTGCTATGGTAGAATGATGAATTTAGAATAATTAATTCTAATAGATAGAATAAATTTTAATAATTCCAAAACCCCTTTATAAGAATAAAGAATAAATTTGTAAAAAAACTAAAAAACTATACAATTTTATATATGTTTGGTACATTATTTTTTTCATCAAGAAGCGCTAAAGAGATACTTCTCATAGAGATAATACGAAAGCTCTCAATTTCTGAATCAGAAAAGGATTTATATATTCTTTCTTTAGGGATACTTGATGATACAGATTTCGATAATTTTTACCAAAAAATAACATCGCAATTTCAATTAAAAAATAATTCATTACATACAACCATAGAACCACTTACTACGACACTTATTTAGTATATCTCTATGCAATTTCGAGCTATTTGTTCTAAGTGAAATCAAAAACTTACACTCTCTCTTTCAGCATCAAATATCGATGAAGCAAGGGGTCTTTTGCATGGACAAGGATACTCTATTATGGAGATACAAGAAGTATCAAGTAGTTCTCAGCAGACATCTGAAGATAATGCCGGAAATTTCTTTTTCTTCGATGCAAATATTAATGGACTTATAAAATCAGGAAAAATACAATCAATTGATGTATTTAAAGCGTATAAAAAACTCGTAGATGATCTTGGATACAATATAGTATATATCTATACTACAGAAGGGATGAATGAGCAACAAAAAAAAATGATTACCGCAAAGGTAAAAGACTGATATATGATGTATAAGCAGAGTATGGGTTTTGATACTTCAGAAAAGAGAATACAAACTGAAAAAGAAGTAGATATGCAAGAGATATCACCTCTTATGTTGAAAGAAATAGAACACTATACTACAATTATTGATTCCACTATAGAAAAAATACAGAATCTCTTCCTTAAGTATCATAATACTATAACTCCAGAAAAGAAAAACGAACTAGAAAGTATAGAAAATACTCTCGCACAAGGAAAATGAATGTCAAATCTTTGAAGGATGAAAATACTTGTGGAGAATGCTCTTAATGTGATAGGAAGGGTAGAATCTGATCTTATAAAATCAGGAACAAACGGAGAAAAGAAAAAAATACTTGATGAGACGAATTCTCTCCTCAAACAAATAGGCTCATCTAACCGTATAGAAACGGAGAATGATAATAAAAATGATATCAAAAAAACTCTTTCATCTTTTTTTAATTCTTTTACAAAAAAAGAAGTATCAAAAGTAGAACAAAAAAAGAAAGTAGATACAAATTCTTTTATTTTCTACAAAAACCTTCGAGAACTCAATATATATAAATCAAACATCAATAAAGTCTACATAGATATACTCAAATCTCTTTTTTTGTTTGATTTTCATCAAACAAAAAGACTCCTTCTTAAGAAAAAACTTCTTGAGCAAGATATTCAAATAATAGATAATAGAATACATAATAAAAATATATCCTACTCAAGAATAGTTAAATGAACAAAATACTATACTGATGGATTTCTTTCGATTTTTCGAAAAATCGGTGATATAGTATTATATGGGCTACTTATCTATTCAACAGTATTTATGGTTATAGATTCATTTTTAAAACTTGGATGGATGCATTTCTCTCTCGAAACAACAACATTTCTCTATATTTGTATCTTTACTCATATAGCTTTTCTATTCTCATTTTTTCGTACACTTCTTTCATTTTTTCTTTTGGGATGACTCTTTATTACTTCCTTTATTTTTCTTTCACTCAACTTTTAGATCATGTATGTACTCATAATTGCTATACATACTGCATTTTTCATGACAGCACATTTCCTAGGGTATAGAATCATAGAAGTTATTTTTCTTATTCTTGGGATATTTTTCTTATTCTATTTTTCCCCTCTTTTTTTCCTTGATGAGGAGAAAGAAGAAAAAAAGACCAATTTTTCGGTTTCAATTCAAGAGATATTTACGAAACTTTCCCCAAAAGAATCTCTTCTTCTTCCAGTAACCCTTCTTTATATAGCACTGTATGGATTTGTATTTTCTGTGTTTTGAGAAACTCACGGTATATTTCCTCTTCATACCATTATTATCTTAAGTATTTACCTGATTTTTATAGGATACTGTCTCGCTTTTTATTGGAAGTATGATATCTTTTTTGAGATTTTTCGATTTCATACATTTTTCACACTTATTAGTACTATTCTTTTTTTGATCTCATCCATACTCCAGAACACTGATTACACATTTCTTCATCCAACAGTGGGAATTACAGGCCTCATGGCATCAGTATTTCTTCTTTCTTATACAAAAAAAGAGAATATTATTTTTCTTTCAAGCTTTCTTTTAGCACTTTTTGCAGTGGTGTATATGATCATACTGATACTTATTCCGAATATCAGTAGTATCTCACTACTCTTTATTTGAGTAAGTATAGCTTTTATTGTATTTGAATTCTTTCCTAAAATATCATTTTTTGCCTCTTCTACAGAGTTTTTACAATATTTTTCACTTATAACTATCCTTCTTTTTTTGCCAGTTATCGTCTATATTGCTTTCACGACGATCCAAGCAGGGGCTATTATACTCCTCATATGTATAGCACTTTTCTCTCTTTCGATACATATGAGATATACAAACTATATTGTTTTTATAGTGAGTATTCTTGATATATATTTTATCTATTCACTTCTTTTTTCTGACCTTATCACTCACCCAAGTATATCTTCACTCTTTCTATTTGCATTTTTCCTCCCTATTCTTCTTATCGGAACTACTTACTTTTGGGAAGAGCAACATCAATATGACTTTCCCATTCTTCATTATACCTCAATAATTTTTAGCATACTTTACTCATTTTATATTCTATTTTTTATATCCTGGTGATGAGACCTCCTTTTTATTACATCACTCTGTATATTTGGCATTGCACTTCTCTTTTTCCTGAGTTACTTTCGCTTCCGTACAGACAAATCCCTTTTACATTAATATTTTTATTCTATGATTTCTCTTCTCTCTTCACTCAAAAAAACTCAATCTGATGCTATTATTCTCGAAATAATCAATAAAAACTCAATCACCTTTTATGAAAACCTTCGTATTTCTTCGGAAGTACTTTCAAAAATTTGAGAAAATCTCGATCAAAAGAAGCACGCAGAAAAAACGATGACATTTTATGGAGATTTTTTTGGGGCGAAAAAACTCATTATATTTTTCCCTAAGACTGAGACTCTCACTGATGAGCGATCAGATGCGCTACGAAAGGCCCCTAAAAAGACACTCTATATCCCTTCCTGTGAGTTTTTAGATGCATTAGAGATATTTGTCCTTGCCACATACTCATACGATGTATTTCTCTCAAAAAAAGAGGAGAAAATATATGAGATTTTGGTCCCAGAATCAGAAAAAAAATCTCTCGAAGCGAGACTTCCTCTTCTTACAGCGATCACGAGAGCTCGTGATATCATCAACCTCCCTCCTACGGACACTCGACCAGAAGAATTTGTCAGCTATATACAGCAGTTTAGTTGGAAGCGTTTTACTCTTCGGGTTATTGATGCCGCAGCATTAAAGCAAATCGGCTGTAACCTCCTCCTTGCTGTCGGTGCTGGAAGTGACTATCCTCCATATATGGTCATCCTGGAGCGTATACATGACAAGAGCCTTGATACCTATGCACTTATAGGGAAGGGAGTCACATTTGACGCATGAGGACTTCAGATCAAGCCAGATACAGGTATGCTCGATATGAAATGTGATATGTCAGGAGCTGCCTGAATGCTCGGAGTTGCTGAGTACCTTGATGGCATAGAGGATATCCCCTGCAATCTTATTATCGGACTCGGTATCACGGAGAATGTCATCAATGGAAAGGCATTCAAGCCTCTCGATATCTATAAATCATATAATGGCACGACGGTCGAGATCCATCATACCGATGCTGAGGGGCGTCTCGTCCTCGCTGACGTCATGTGATATATAGAAGCTCAGTATAGTCCTGCACATATGATCACCATGGCTACCCTTACAGGTGCTTGTGTCTATGCTCTCGGTCATGATATCGCAGGTGTCATGGGAGATGATGAGAAGACGATCAAGTCACTCCTCGAATCAGATTCCCCTTATGAAAAACTCTGGCGTCTCCCACTCAATGAAAAGCTCAAAAAGTCTCTCAAAGCAGAGATTGCTGATCTTAAAAACGTCGCTCGAAGTGAGAAGGCAGGGTCATCTGTAGGGTGAGCATTTCTCTCATATTTCCAAGGAAAATCAAAACTCACTCATCTTGATATTGCAGGGCCTGCATATCGTGAGACGACATGGGGATATATGCCGAAGTGAGCAACAGGATGGTGAGTGAAGATCCTTTCAGATTTTATCCTCTCCCTCAAGAAAAAGAGTAAGTAAAAATACTTCTTATGAAAATCATCGACACTCTTCTCGATATTTTCCTTGAAAATCGAGAGCGAAAATCTCCAGGATTTTTCCCTATCGATCTCACTGATCACTATAGAAAAGAATTGGGTCATATTGCTCTGGATGCTGTCTATGTTGCCACTAAGTATTCTGAGATAGAGCAAAGTATTACTCGGTATAAGTATTCTTCTGAAAGAGAAAATGTCGATCTATTTGTCGATCTATTATCGAAACTTGTCGAAAAATACCAAATTCAACTCGAAAATAATCTTCTTTTTGTCCCTGTTCCTATGCACTGGACGAGATATTTCATACGATGATTTGACCATACGAATTATATGGCGAAGTATTTGTAGAAAAATACTGGAATTCCTTTCCAAAAAATCCTCTCGACAAAGTGGTCGAGACATCAGTCAAAACTCTCTCGTGAAAAACGACTTGAAAATAAAAGAAATAACTTTAGAATGAGGGATCATGATTTTTCGGAGGAAGTCATAATCATCATCGATGATGTCATATCTTCTTGATCGACAGCAAATGAGTGTGCCCGAGTACTGAAAGCAGCAGGAGTCAAAAAAGTCATAGGGATATTTCTCGCCTCTAACCTCTAAAACATGTCTGAATTTATCGAAATAATCAACGCAGAGACCCATAATCTCAAAAATATTAGCATAAAAATCCCGAAAAATCAACTCGTCATCATGACTGGGGTATCAGGTTCGGGAAAATCTTCACTCGCATTCGATACACTCTATGCTGAGTGACAGAAGCGCTATCTTGAGTCACTCTCGACTTACGCTCGTATGATCGTTTCAGAAACTTCGAATGAGACAAAAGTACGAGAAATCCGTGGACTTTCGCCAACGATCGCCATAAATCAAAAGACTGTGTCGAATAATCCACGATCTACTGTCGGAACTATCACGGAGATATACGACTACTATAGACTTCTCTATACGACTATAGGACATGCATATTGTCCGAATCATCCACATATAGAACTCAAAAAAAATACACTCCAAGATGTCGTCTGATATGTGTCGAAGTATGACGAAGGATTAAAATTCCATATTCTCATCCCTCTCGATACCAGTAGAGAGTTTTCCACTCTCAGAGAAGTAGCAAGCTTCGTCAGTGATCTAGGATTCGTGAGATTTCAGTTGGGGGAAGCACTCTATTCTGTTGCAGATCCATTTGATGGAGAACTCTATACAGGAAATGGGAATATTATCATTGATCGACTTGTCACTAAAACGAGTGAAGAAGAGCGATATCAGTTTGAGACACGCCTCAAAGACTCTCTCTCACTTGCTTTTGGTAAGTGAAATGGAGCTCTCAGTATATTTTTCCTAGATTCGAAAGAAAAAGCCGATTTTTATCAGCATGCAGCTTGTCCGATATGTGGACATATGCAAGGAGATCTCTCTATCTCAAATTTTTCTTTTAATTCTCATCATGGTGCCTGTGAGTCATGCCATGGACTTGGGAGTTCTACGACATTTCTCGAGAGTGATATCGTCAGTCCCAATCTTTCTCTTTCTGAATGAGCACTCCTTCCTTGGTCAGCTCATCCTTACTATGCAGCAATCCTCGATGTCGTCTGTAAGTATGAGAAGATCGATGTGACTATCCCTTATAGCAAACTCACAGAAAAAGAACGCAAAAAAATACTCTTCTGAGTGCCGGGTTCATTCGAAATACCTTATATATCGAAATATGATGAAGGAAAGTCTCATAAAGCCAAGTATGAGTGACTCATTCCCAACCTTGAACGCCGATACAAAGAGTCAGATATGGGGAATGATGCATTTCTCAAAAGAATCCAGAACTTCGCCACAGAACAAATATGTCGAAGTTGTGACTGACATAGGCTTAAAAAAGAGTATCTTTCTGTATTGGTATGAGGAAAAAATATTGGCGAGTTGACAAGTCTTTCTGTCGAAGAATCGAAGTTTTTTTTCGATACTCTTATATTTACGAAAGAAGAATCACAGATCGTAGGATCAATCATGAAGAATATCACCGAGCGTCTTGAATTCCTCTCGGGAGTAGGTCTCGACTATGTGACACTCTCGCGCAGAGCGAATACTCTCTCATGATGAGAATCTCAGCGGATACGATTAGCGACACAGATTGGTACACGACTCGAAGGTATCATCTATGTCCTCGATGAGCCATCGATCGGACTTCATCCAAGAGATAATGAAATGCTTATCAAAAATCTCAAACGCCTTGCATCTATCGGTAATAGCGTCATAGTCGTCGAACACGATGAAGATATCATGCGAGAGAGTGATTATATCATCGATATCGGTCCTCGAGCCGGGATACATGGAGGCGAAGTGATATTTACTGGGACCTTCGAAGAGATATTAAAGGCAAAAAATAGTGAAACAGGTGAGTATCTCTCTGGGAAAAAATCAGTCATTCGTCGACATTTTACCGGTAAGATATCGCCAGAATATATCGCTATTATGGGAGCAGAAGAGAATAACCTTAAAAACCTCAATGTCCGTATTCCACTCAATTGTCTCACGGTCGTCACATGAGTCTCTGGTTCAGGAAAATCTTCACTGATTATCGATATCCTCTCTGTCGCTCTCCAGAATCACTTCAACGGATCGACACACCCTGTCGGGAAACACCGAAGTATTGAATGACTCGAAAATGTCGATAAAGCCATCATCATCGATCAGTCCCCTATCGGGAAGACACCCCATTCCAATATCGCCACATATACCTGAGTATTTACCTTCGTCCGTGAAGTTTTCGCGGCTTCACATGAAGCACTGAAACGAGGATATGGGCCAGGGAGATTCTCCTTCAATACGAAGTGAGGTCGCTGTGAAGTATGTGAAGGAAGTGGAGTGAAAAAGATAGAGATGCACTTCCTCCCTGATGTCTATGTGAAGTGTGAATCCTGTAATGGTACGAGGTAT
Source organism: Candidatus Altimarinota bacterium (assembly GCA_031386685.1). Lineage (GTDB taxonomy): Bacteria > Patescibacteriota > Gracilibacteria > BD1-5 > UBA2023 > JAGOMW01. Next base: position 36,270 of record JANNCQ010000044.1, read on the forward strand.
AATCCAGAGACTCTTGACGTGAAATTCAAGTGAAAAAATATCGCTGAAGTCCTCGCTATGACGATCGATGATGCATGTGACTTTTTCAAATCATTTCCTCGGATATTTCGTATTCTTGATGTCTTACGAGAAGTCGGACTTGGGTATATCACTCTCGGTCAATCAGCACCTACTCTTTCAGGATGAGAAGCTCAGCGTATCAAGCTCGCCTTCGATCTCGCTAAAAGATCGACAGGAAAGACCCTCTATATCCTCGATGAGCCGACGACGGGTCTCCACTTCTCGGATGTCCAGAAGCTCCTCGACATCCTCGATGCGCTCGTTCAGAAGTGAAATAGCGTAGTCGTCATAGAGCACAATCTCGACATCATCGCCAATGCTGATGCTATCATCGACATCGGTTCAGAGGGTGGCGATAAATGAGGAAATCTCGTCTTTGCTTGACCACGAGAGAAGCTCCTCGCAGTAGAAGCGAGTCATACAGCAAGAGCACTGAGGAAGTATCTTGCGAACAGAAAGTAGTAATTTTTACTCAAAGATGCTTTTCATTTAGCTAATTCTGATGAATTATTTACCTTGAAAATACTTGAGAAGGTATCCTATTCTTGTTTTGGAAAAATCTCTCACTTTTTGGGTGGGAGATTTTTCATCATACATCTAGTAGTCTTTCTTTTCTATGATATGTGAGACCTATTTGATACCGATAGATTGATCTATAAGAAGTATAGTCTTTTCTCTAGAAACTTTTTCTGACTCTTTTACCCCAGCAACGGCATAATCAGTACCCATACTGGCATTTATAATTTTATTTACTTCACCAAGTGTGATTGCATCATTTGGACGAAATAACTTTTGGTTTGGATTGATCCATCCTAATTCGAGGGCAACCATAACGTATCTTCGAAACCCAGAATCCTCACTAACATCACTAAATGGCATTTTTATATTTATAAATGTTTCTTCAAGACCTAAGACAGTTGTAAGTATTTTCACGAATTCCGCTCGAGTAATATCTCTTTTAGGCTCAAATTTACTTGTATTTTTGAGAACTCATCTTACCATTAGTACCTTAATAGCTTTTTCCACTACTGATCCTGACATGTCGTCAACTGATAGCCTTCCTTCGGAAATTACATTAGGAGCAGTTTTCTTTTCCAGAGAAATTTTCGGAGCAGCATTGAATGAAGAAGTCCTATAATTAAGCATGCTCTGAAGCATCGTAATTCCGATATTTCTTGTAAGATTACTTGGTAATGTAGCAGTATTAGATTGTGTATTTGTGGTGTTGGGCGAATTCTTTCTATTAAAACTTCCATAAGAAGATCAATTTCCCCCACCATTTCCCATAGTCATCATTGGAGCCGGAGCCGCAATAACATTTACGACTCGACTCACACTTCCTGTATTTCCTGAAATATCTGTATACCTATAACTTACGGTATAACTTCATATAATACTCGTGTTAATACTTCCACTATTAAACGCTGCAATGAATCCACTTC
>JANNCQ010000045.1:0-7453 GCA_031386685.1 Candidatus Altimarinota bacterium
GGGTCGAAAGCATGGTGCTCTTGGATATTATCATTGCATATGTTCACGATAAAAAATCATCATCGTAGACTCGGTTACTCAATTCACTCGATGTCGATGACGAGAAGCCTGGAGATAGGCTCTAAGAGTGTCATGGGCTGATGAAGCCTGTCGGGATCGACTATAGAAAAGGGAAGTGAGATGTGATCCGTCATAAATGCCAGAAATGTGCGAAAGAAATGGTAAATATTTTTATCACAATCAAGGAGAAAACAATGACGACACGAATTTTTTGGATTTTGGGCATATTGGTACTTCTGAGTCTCTTCTCGGTTTGGTATACAAATTATCAGTGGAGGCGTGCAAATGCTTCAACGATAAGAAACAGGTCCTCGTGGCCCCAAGTCCATTACTGATCTTCTCGCTTGTTGCGGCAATACTTTTTGCAATTGACTTGTGACATCTGCCCCGGCCGGCGGATGACGCGCTCCACTTCGGTGGTGGCGCGTTTCTTTTTGTGTTTTTTGTGTTTTTGGTACTATATATATATGAGCTTACTACAAACTAGATTTCCTCATTCCTCACAATGACTGGAACAAATATTCTGAGCCACATACTCAAAATATGTAAAAAAAGAAGATATCCTCATCCTCGCTGTGAGTGGGGGAGTCGATAGTATGGTTCTCCTCGATCTTATTTTGAGTATTCATCCAAAAGATAAGATTATCGTTGCTCACTTCGATCACTCACTTCGATGAGCTGAGAGTGACGGTGATCGTGATTTTATCGCGAATCTTTGCAAAAATGAAAATATCACTTTCGACTTCGAGAAGCTCGATATAGCCACTCTCGCCCTGAAAGACAAGATGAGTATCGAATCAGCCGCACGGAAGTATCGGTATGATTTTCTTTTTTTTGTCGCGAGAAAGAATCATGCAAAATTCCTCCTGACAGCACATCATCAAGATGATCGTATCGAGACAGCAATCTTCAACCTATTACGAGGAACAAAACTCGGGGGAATCCATGCACTTTCAGAAATCTCCCAATCAACTGATGATATCACTCTTTTTCGCCCGCTTCTCTCGATTCCAAAAAAAGAAATACTCGACTATGCTCAGGAGAAACATATATGACATCGAGAAGATTCATCGAATCTCGATACGAGCTATCTGCGCAATAAACTTCGACACGATATCATCCCTGAGTTTGAGTCGATAAATTCTGAGTATCGAAGAGCAATTACGAATTTCATCGAGTATAGCGAAGATCTGAAGTGATGGATTGATGACAAAATAAAAGACTGGCTGAAGTCATCAGGTTCCAGATTTCAGTCATCAAGAAATAAAAAAACAAGAGAGATAAATACCCCTTTTTCAATACTTGATTTTCAGGGTGAGTCAATCTTTTTCCAGCGAGAAATCATCCGATATCTCTATGAAAGAGAAAATGATGGAACGATATGACTCTCCGAGTGACTGATCGATGAGCTTATCCGTTTCATTACGCAAGGATCCAATTCCTCCGGTATCCGCGAAGTCAAAAAACTCCACCTCGAGCGAAGGGGAGATTGGATACAAGTTATTTCGGTGGAATACTAGAGGGAGTCACTTTTTTTATAAAGTATGTTGGCCCATTGCTTCTTCCGACGGCGAGATACTCTCCATCTTCAGATACTCATGTGATCGTATCCGCTTTTACAAACATTATGTATGAGTACCTTCATTGATCCCGAGTCGAGATCACTGCAGAAGCGTCCTGATCTCATATTTTATCAGTTCCAGTACTTTTTATAAATCAGCTCTCATCCACTATATATCAAAATTTATTCAATTCTTGTATCATTTCTCTAGTAAATCAGAGTTCTTTTTGTCTTTCATTCAAGGGAATTGTCGTTTCTTTTTGCCTTTCGCTCAGAGTGGTGGGCTTCCCTTGTTTCGAAGGCACTGCCTCTAATTCATCAAATAATGAGTTGGCAAAGTCTCGTATCGCTTGTTCTTCTTTGGGAGTGAGTTTTCGAGGGGTATTCACTTTACTCGGCCTATATTCCGGAGTTGTTCTGGTGCCTCTCGGCTTTTCACTCAGTCTTTGATCGAGATTTTCTGTTCACATATATGTAGTAGTAAATTATTATTTATATGACTTAGGCATACCTCAAGCGAGTGGCTCTGGTCATGATTGAAATGACATATAAGTAAATCATTAAAGTATATATTATTTATTATAGCATATATTTTCTTATTTTGCAAAAAATGTACCAGAAATATAAATGTATCGAAAGTAGGAGAGTTTCTAAAAATATAGGCCGATGTATATCGATTTTTCTCAAGGAATATTAGCTATTTTCTTTCCAAGAACTTCTCAGCAATTGCTGGAAATGTCACTCGTTCAAGTCTCGGAAGATCAGATCAAAATATATCTTTTACAATATCTCAAAAAAGATGTCGAGCTCAAAATACGATAGCTATACGAGATCATGGTTGTTTCGTGAGGAATTCTTTTGCTCCTCTTACGGTAAAATCTTCTCTTTTTTTATGGATTGTATCTTGCTCTTCACAAGAAATATTGGGGTTATCGAGCTGTTTTTGAGAGTCTTTCTCTTCTGTTGGATATATGTTGACTTTCGGATTTTCTAGAAAGTAAACGATAGCTCACCCATATTTTACGAAGAGCTCATCTCTCTCTTCAGGATTTTGCAGCAATCTTTGTTTCTGTTTTTTCCAGATTTGTAAATTTGGAGTATTATCCTCTATCTTAAATCACTCTACGAATATATGTTCTATTTTTTGAGCTGCAAGTTCCCCATAGAGAGCCTTCTGATACATTGCAAGAAGTCTATATCGAAGCGGGTCAGTATATGATTCTGGCCCAGAATTAGCATGATAGTGTATCTGACTTATATTGATGATAGTTCAGACTTTTTTCGGATCTCACTCTATGAGAGTCTCTCTCCCTCATCACCCCATGCTCATCCGTATGTCTTGAAGTGTACGCAATGATCTTCAAGGAATCGCACAGATAATATCGCGTTTTCTTTCCGTATTTAATATTTCCATGTTATGAATATAGCATATATGTAAAAATCTGTCACTTTTTTCCTTGCATTTTCTCCAAAATATCTATAATACGCGAGCTTCAACGTTTATCTACACACAGTGTTTTTCGTGAGTTTCCCGACCACGAAGAGCATATACACTATTATTTATGGCTAAGAAACCAACCAAAGTCGTCAAACTCCAGCTTAAGGCAGGAATGGCAAATCCAGCACCTCCAGTAGGTACTGCTCTCGGACCTACAGGTATACAGATCGCAGAGTTCTGTAAGCAGTTTAACGACAAAACGAAAGATCAGATGGGAAAAATCCTCCCTACAGTCATCAATATCTATGATGATCGATCATTCGACTTCTATACAAAACAACCTCCTATGACATGGTGGATCAAAGATGCACTCAAGCTCGCATCGGGATCGAAAGAAGCTCATAAGACGAAAGTCGGACATCTCACGACCGATCAGCTTAAGGTGATCGCAGAAGGAAAGATGCCTGATCTCAATGCAAATGACCTCGATATGGCTATGTCTATCGTCGCCGGATCTGCAAGATCTATGGGTATCACGACGGATCTCAAGAAATAGATTCTAGATTACAGATTACAGATTCTAGATTGCAGATGTTTGATAAGAAAAATCATTTTTCTATGATCTAGCCTCTAAAATCTAGAATCTAGCCTGACGCCATCGTCCAGTGGTTAAGACAACGGGTTTTCATCCCGTAGACCGGAGTTCAATTCTCCGTGGCGTTACCATAAAATACCAAAACTAAATCCTTCTATTCGAAAGAATACAGGATTTTTTTGCTAAAAGGGTGTCTCTGGATATCATTGGTAGTGTTTTCTTATGCTTTAAATATGGATATTCTCATTTCAGGTTTTTCCATCCTTTTCTGACTTCTTCTTCTTACATTTTGAGGAAATGTCCTCGTAGATGGTTCGGTGTCTATCGCAAAGAAGTTTTGAATATCTCAAGCAATTATTGGATTAACTATCGTAGCAATAGGTACAAGTATGCCAGAAATGATTGTTTCTGTTCTTGCGAGCATTTCATGAAATACAGAAATTGCGATCGGAAATGTACTCGGCTCAAATATCGCCAATATTCTCCTTATTCTTGGAGTGAGTGCTTGCATATCTCCGATTATCTTATCAAGAACAACAAGATTTTTCGATCTTCCTATAGTGATACTCACGAGTATAATGTTTTTGATACTTGTAAGTGATAAATTTCTCGATGGCGCTCGTGTTAATTTCATTAGTAGGATAGATGGTATTGTATTATTAAGCACAGCTCTTATCTATATACTTTACTCTCTTAAACATAATAATTTTATTCCCGATGAGAGTGAAGAGGTTGAAAAAATAATTTCTCCCTGGAAAGCGACTCTTTGGATAATAGGAGGAGTTCTCGTTTTATTTATTGGTGGAAAATTACTTGTGGACGGTGCAGTAGAAATAGCAAAAAGTTTCTGACTATCTCAAGCAATTATAGGTTTAACTATCGTTGCAGTAGGGACAAGTATGCCAGAACTAGTGACTTCCATAATCGCGGCTCGAAGATGAAATCCTGATATTGCAGTCTGAAATGTCGTAGGCTCGAATATCATGAATATACTGGTTATTCTTTGAATTTCAGCGATAATCACTCCACTCCCTTTTCTGACGGCTTCATATATTGACTTAGTCGTGGCGATCTTCGCTCCTATTCTTTTATTGTTACTCTCTTTTATATGGACGAAAAATTCTATATGAAGGAAAGAATGAATCTTACTGATTGTATCATACCTTATATATATCTGATATCTCATTTCTATGGAACTATAGCAATATTTTCTCTATGAATCTTTATTTTTTCTTTCAGATTACCATAAAATATAAAAAATTCCTCTACTTGAAAGAGTAGGGGAATAATATAAATGTCTTTGAGTTTACTGCAGAGGAGTATATGCCTCGATTGAGAGTACTTCTACATCAAAACTTTCCTTATCCATGATTATATCACCTTCATCTCCCACTCTCCATCAGAGTATACCCTGTACAAGTGGAGCAGTATAGGCTATTCGTGGTTTTATAGGAGTCTCATGTCATCATATCGTTAGTGTAGTCTCTACACAATTAATACGAAGTCTTACCATTGTTCAAATTCTTACCGCCGTGGTATCAATAGGATCAGAAAAGATAGCACAATTCTCTAATATATTTACCCTTGTTCTCATTCGTTCTAATAGTTGTGCTACATTCTCGTTGTTTGCATTTAATTCCGCGGCATCTCTTCCTTCGGCTGCAGCGTCATTAGGTATTTTTACTTTCTTGGTTTCTCAAAATTTTTCTTCTAATTCTCTGACTTGTTGAGTAAGAAGAACGTGTTCATCAGGGAGTATATAACGCAAGCGCATAGTATATTTTAAATTAATTCATGGAGTTATATTTAAAAAATTATTAAAGTCAATAATTCTTGCTCGATCTTATATAAATATCTTTTGTATCCACGCCATCCATTTCTTATAAGGAGGTAGAGTATTGAGGGTGATCTTCTGGCAGTGTGTGAGATCTACTTGTATCTGCGCGAGGAGATCGTGTACGACTCAGTCTACTCCTCGGAAGATCGCATTGGTCTCGGATAGGAGATCGAAGCTCCCATATGTGAGATTCGCGGATCCGAGTATCGCAGTGTGTCCATCGATCACGATCACTTTCGCATGTATGTGTCATCGGTAGAGATATACAGATAGAGTAGATGGTTCTGGGTGTATGAGACTGGGGTGCAAAAGCTTGTAGATGCTTTGCATATTCGCGTGATAGACTCCATCTGATCGATCGGGGATGATAATCTTCACTTGTACACCCCTCCTACTTATCTGTCTCAGTCGACGTATGATCGTCGGATCGGTGATGTATCCATGTTCGACGAAGACAGATTTTTTTGCTCGTGAGAGTTCGGTGAGGATCTCACGACGGATGAAGTGCTTATCCTTGATGTTCGAGAGGATCTCGACTCATTCACGGATTTTTTTAGCGATCCAAAGTGGTTTTTTTGGTTCACGCTTATGTATCCCGATCTGATCAGTGAGGGCTCATGAGAAGAGTACCATATAGTCATGCCATCCACCTTCGTCTGGATTCTCATGATTTTGTGCGGTGAGATATTCCTCCGCGATATTCATCCCTCCGATGATCGCTTTCGCATTTTCTCTCCCTTCATCGAAGAGCCAGATTTTCGAATGATCATTCTCTTTCAGATACTTAAAAAGCACGAGCGAGCTCGAGCCGACGATGGAGAAAGTGACGTTTTTCTTTTCGAGGAGCTTCTTCGCGAGAGCCGTCGAGAATACATCTCCTCCTATTTTTCCGAAAGAGATGAGTTTCTGTAGATTATATACATGACTTCCGAATGCATCTTTACGTATTTCGATCTCGATATCAGGGTAGGTCTCAATCTTCTGGAGGAGTGCTTCTATGAGCTTCCTTCCGAGAGTATCATCTCGCCACATGAAAGCACGGATATGGATGCTTGTCTCTGCTTCATGAAGGGCGCGGAGTATCTCACTGAGCGCATCGGCTCCGTCGATGATGAGTCTAGCGGTACTGAGATTTCGATAATCCATGGGAATATTGTATCACTCTTTCGACGATTGCAAGTCAAAATAGCTTGCTTGTCGTATACTTCTCAGGGGATATTTAGAAAATTCTTTGTTTTTTGCGAGTATTTGTCTATACTGAGAGTGTTATACATCTTTACATTCTCATATGGACGAAATAGTCAAAAAACTCAAGTCTGCTTGAGTCTCTCAGGATATCATAGAGAAGCTCCAATCTGGTCTCGGTGATACGCTTGAGTCGACGATCCTCTCCTGAGGACTGAAGGCTGCAGCAGCTAAAGTCGGACTCGATGCATCAGCACTTCCAGATATCGACTTCGTGAACGCCCTCGAAGCAGTCGAAGAAGCTACATGAAAGGACCTCAATCGTGATGGAAAAATCGGCGATGGTGATGGTAAATCATGAATGACTGAAGCTTTCGAAAATGCGAAAGAAGCTATCGCAAATACAGATCTCACTGGAGCGAAAGAATTCGCACAGAAGACGGCTACTGGGCTCTTCGCGAAAGTGAAGTCTCTCTTCGGTGGCAAGAATGTATAGTCCCAAAAAGAATGATGATGAAAGCTTTTATACAATCGTCACTTCTTCTCACGAAAAATCTCCCTTGGTCGGGGAGATTTTTCTATTATTTTCTTGACTTCGCTATAGGATACGTATATTAAGATAATTATTTCTTTAATATTACTTTAGGCTCTTGCCTAGAAGAAAGTAACTCATATACTTTCTTTTTATGATCCCATATAGCAAAATCAGTACTCAGAAAATCAAGAAAATTATTAAACACTTTTGTACCGATGTTGATGCTACAAAAACAAGTGAAT
>JANNCQ010000066.1:0-10284 GCA_031386685.1 Candidatus Altimarinota bacterium
CTTCACGCGGTGTCGCTCCATCAGGCTTTCGCCCATTGTGGAAGATTCCTCACTGCTGCCTCCCGTAGGAGTATGGACCGTGTCTCAGTTCCATTGTGGCTGGTCGTCCTCTCAGACCAGCTACCCGTCATCGCCTTGGTGAGCTATTACCTCCCCAACTAGCTGATAGGCCGCAGACCCTTCCCAAAGCGGATTGCTCCTTTACCCTTACGGGACTATCCGGTATTAATCTCGATTTCTCGAGGCTATCCCTGACTTTGGGGGAAGTATCAACGTGTTACGCACCCGTTTGCCGCTAAAATAGAGAGCAAGCCCTCTATTCCCGCTCGACTTGCATGTGTTAGGCGCACCGCTAGCGTTCATCCTGAGCTATGATCAAACTCTTTAGAACGTAGCTGCCTAGATTCTCGAAAGAACTAGGACTTTTTATTGTTTTGTACGGAATTACAAGATCACTTCTCAATTAAGAGAAATAATCGTCTTCTTGTATATGGAATGTTAAGGTTCGTGCCGTTCTTAGCGGCGACGGGTGAATTTATATGGAAAAGTCTTTTTAAGTCAAAACTATTTTACACTTTCTTTTCATTTTCGTGATGGCTCCTCTTCATAGAGCCAAAATATGAGAAAAGAAAATATATATGGTTTTGTGATTTTTGGGTGAAAGATTGCGAATATTCTCATCTGTTCGAGACACAAGTCGCAATACATCCAGAAAGGGGTGGTTTTTGATACAAATAAGTGAACAAAGATGCACTATTTTTTACAAATTCGGAATATAGTCTTCATCGTCTCGGCAAATTCCTTATTTTGTATACGAACGGCAGAATATATTCCTGCAAGATTCAAAATGAGTACCTTATCTCTATAAATAGCGATACTTGATCCAATAGTACCAAATGCCGCATCGAAAATGGTGAGTGAACGCTTTTGGATGATATCATTTTCTTTCAGGACTTTTTCCATAGGTCAGTCGGTACCTACAGAGTCACAAAATACTCATCGCTTTACGCGCTCCTCTATAAACCCATCCATAAATTGCTCACCGAAAGCATCTACAAGGTCACCATGGGCTCCAAACTCATAAAATATTTCTTCTTCTAAAATTTCCAAATATGCTTTTTTACAGTTATCTTCTCCATCAAAAAAGAGAATCTTTGGTTTTGTACGAGTATTTTGACCTAGAGTACGAAGAAGCGGAATGACCGATTGGATAAAGTCTTCTTTCTCGGCTCGTTCTCGAAAGAGGAGTGATTCCAGCATTCAGAGATCTGCCTCATAATAGTGAGTATTCGTTCGGATACTTTTCGATACATATCCTCCCTTCCAGAGACGCTCTGCGAGGAAGTTCGCCGTCGACTTCGGATACCCCAGATGCTTCGCGATCTCAGAAGCTCCAGATATACCATATTCGATCAGGTAGAGGTATACTCTTGCTTCCTTTTCATTCATACCGATACGGATAAGACTTTCTATCATCAGTAATTATTGATAGTTTATAAAATATCATATTTACTTTATAGAAATAGAAAATAAAATCAATATGTATTTATAAACAATTATAACTGATAATATTTTTCTATGACAACTCTTCTCTACCTTACTGATACTTATATTTTCGAATCTGGCTGAGTCATCCAAGCTACTTGAGAGAGTGAATACGGAAAGTATATCATACTCGATAGCACCATCTTCTATCCGCAATGAGGTGGACAGCCCAGTGATACCGGTATGATCTCCAGTGAAACTGGGATATTCGAAGTGAAGATGGTGCGCATGGATGAGCATGGAATCGTCTACCACTATGGGGAATATCTCACTGGAAAGTTCGTGGTAGGTGAAAGCATTTCATTAAAAATCGATACTGATCGAAGGCTCCTAAACGCTCATAATCACTCCGCCTGACACCTCATAGATATCGCGATGCGAAATATATGACTCGGATATATGACCCCGATGAAGTGATACCACTTCGCTGATGGACCGTATGTAGAATATTGTGGAAATCTCCGACAGCCGATCGAATGAATTCTCTCAAAACTGCAAAAGGAAATAGACCTACTCATAGAAAGGAATATCACGATGATCATAAAATATGATACGTCCATGAAAAGTCCCGAAGGGAAAACTCCGAGATATGCCCACTTCGAATGATACGAGTGATGCTGATGTGGCGGGACTCATGTACGAAGTACGGGAGAAATCGGGAAAATAATGATCAGGAAAGTAAAGATGAAGGACGGGAATATGAGGGTAAGTTATAACATAGAGTAGTAATTATAGCAAAAAGTGAGGATATCACTTTCTAAAGTGTACTTATTTTTGTCTCTTCGAGGGAAATATGCTATCATAAAATCTACATTGTATGATTATTATAAATTCTCTCTTCACATGAAGAAAAAGCCTGAGCACACAAGAGAAGACTTACCAGCTATAGCAAAAGAAGGAAGATCTCCATCCTGAACAAGGGATTTATTGCGTATAATTGAAGGGCGAAGTACTCGTATACTTGATGAGTTGATTGCAAGTTCCCATGTTCGAATGGCAAAAATGACTACGAGATTAGATGAGAGGATGACTGCGCAGATGAGAAAATTGGATGAGAGAAGAAGAGCGTCAGAAGCAAGAATAGAGGCGCAGATGCGAGAAATCGATGAAAAAAGAAGAGCTCTAGATGCGAGAGTGGCGAAAGATAGGAAGGGATTAGAGAGCCGTCTGGGCATAAATCTGAGTCAATATCCTTTTGCTCGACCTCATGATGACCTACAGCTTTTTCGGGAAATGGATGGACTCGATATAGCAGGACGACTCCTACGATGACTCGAAGGAGAAGAAAAGGAAAAAGAAACTGATACCGACAAGCAAGCTCGTATAGACCAAGCACTTACAGAGATAAAAGCAGCTATACAATCAGAAGATACATTTATGCAACTCCTAGGAAAGCATTATATTCACCTTACAAAAGGGAGGAGATTTTTTGAATTTTCTCAAGACAGTGAGATCAGAAGACTAGAAGAAATTTATCGAGAGAATTGGAAAGGATTCGATCCAGAATGGATAGAATATCTCGTAGGGAAATTCCGAGAATCCCTCAAATGAAGGAATGAATTTGCTATCCTTCGATTCGACACGAAACTCAAGCATGCGAGTTTATTGGAAAGTAAGAATATTATAGGATTTCTTCGATATACTCCCTATGATGATGGCCGATGAATATTGACAAGATCGGTATACCTCTGAGCGGTAAACATCGCAGAATGATATCAATGATATTCACTCCTGAGATATGTGTTTGAGGAAAGTGTAGAAATGCAATTTATATCCCATGATACTATGTACCTCGATACAGTTCCAGATAGTCCTGCAGAGAAAGTATGGAGAGCCCTCTGATTCGAACCAGTAATACCAGGACTACCTCAGGAGATTCTATACTGAAAAGACTGAGTCAAAAAACAACCACTGCTTCGTATGAAACTCACAAAAGAAAACTTTCAAAAATTGAAAAAATCCTAATTCTTCTTTTCACTATTCCCCCACAGTTCGAGAAATATCTGTCTGAATGCTTCTACTATAGCGGCATGCTTGATAGCTACGCCGATAGGGACAAATCCTTCGAGAGATGCTATCGTGATCATATCATCGATGATCTGGATATCGATCTTGAGCTCTTCGATATGCTTGAAGTATCTGTTATGTCGATTTTTGGGATCATTTGTATGAAGCGCTTGATATTTGGATGGACGCAGAACATAGACTTCCTTATATATCTTGAAAGCCTTTTTTCGAAAACTCTCGATAAACCTGGGTTCTTTCGCGAGAAAATAATCCCCAGCTCCAAAAGAAAATATCTCTGTCGGATGAGAGAGAAGCATCTCGAACATCCTCTCTATACCATCGATTCATTCATAAAAGGTCACTTGCGGGAGTTTCGCATTCGGATTATACGCCTGCTGAAGATCTTTGACAGTAAGGGCAAGTTGTTCTTTTTTTCTTTTGAGATTTTCTTCTTCTTCATAGAGGAAACTATAGAGCTTCGTCGGATTCTCTGCGGTATAGAGTTTTGTATTTCATTTTTTTGCGACTGTGAATAGTCACTTCTCGACGAGAAGATCGCAGTTATACCGTAGAGTCGATCTCGGTGCATGGAGTCTCGTAGATAGGCTTGCCGCCGCAAATGTACCTATCCCTAAAGCCATATGATAGATTCTCCCTTCGAGTTCTGAGAGTCCTAAGTCTTGGAGAAATTGTTGTATATGATTCATATATATGAAATAGAGATTGGAATGATAGTATATCATTTTTTCAGAAAAACGACAACTTATGTTGCCATTTTTTTATTCATAAAGTAAATCATTACTACAATGATAATAATATAATATAAAAAAATCGTAAGTACATACATTTTTGTCGATCTTTTGAATTACAATAGAATGATTTTGACTTATTAGTCAATTATATTTTAAATAATTCATGTATGACTGATCGAGCTTTTTATGGGATGGGGAACGCACATTGATGAAGGATCTTAAGTTCATCACATCATACGACTTTATGATCTCTGGGAACGAGTATAGCCAATACTTCTGATGCACTTATTACTTCTGGTGCCTTGGATTTTGGAAGACTCGAGGATGGACTCCTTCAGCGTCTCTCTCGAGCATTCTCTGGAATCGAAACCATACTCCATAATGGCTATATGGCGAATATCGTATCTTCTCGCCAAGTAGCTACTCAGTATCAAAATCTCCTCAGGAGCATACACTCGCTGAATGCAGAAATTTCGAGAATGTCGAGAAATCGCGTGACTCTTTCTCCACATAATTGATGAGAAATGATAACGCTTCTCAGAAGAGTATTGATCACTTGTGAGAACCTTGCTGTTTCTTCTGAGAATTGAAATCCCGAACAAATGGGTAGAGGCATTCGCGAGGCTGAAGATTATGTTTCTCAAAGGAGTGCCTACCAGCAAAGTACTCCCCTTCAAGCTCATCATCCTCAAGTGACCCTTCCGACTCCCCCTTCTTCATCCCAACCATCCAAAATTCCTGTTGTTTGAAATGCAACGACAGAAAAACTGGAAACCAATGTCCCTACGGCAGCCTCACCATGACTTACTGACAATCCACAGATTCCCGCAGATTCAAATATTGCTCCCTGACCAGAAAGCACGGATTACCCTTCTCCTATCAAATCTGAACCTGTAAATACTCAGACTGGACCAAACCAAAAAATGATAGCAAAATTGGAACAACATCTTACAGCGTGTTTTAGGGATCTAGAAAGACACGGGCTTAGGTCATACAAATCCCATTTATGAATAAGAGGATTTCATAATCTTTGAAGCTACTGAAATCTCGATGAATATTTTGCCCGTGAATTAATACAATTTAGTGCACTTCTGGATCTCGAAAACAGAACAAATACGGGTGATTGCCTCTCAAGTTTAGAAGTTCCAGTCCTAGAATATCTTGCAACTCTTCTACGATCCCATCAAGCAACCCCATCTGGTGGATTCATCAAAGAATATCAATACCGTGATATACAATCCATCTTACTCGATCTTCAAGATCTCTCTTATTATGGGGTCAGATTATCTCAGATAGATGAAAAATCTGTATCACAAATATTGGATAGATTAGAACAAAGAGCCCTGGAAGAGTGAAAACAGAGTATTGATTCTCAAGTAGCAACATTAAGGCATTTATGACTTTTGGTAGATACAAGCGCCGATGAGGAAATTTGAAAAATTACAGAGTCAACGAGTAGATCCATAAATATACGAACGATAAATAGACTCTCTCACTTCATCGTGAACTGTAGATTCATTGCTTACTTTTTATGATTGAAGGATCTTGCAGAAGATTTTCGAAAGGCATGAGTTCTCTTATTCGAGAAATCTGAGGAAAAATTCAAATAAAGCTAAAAAATAAGTCTCCGTCCAACTGATATAGTGAAATTTCGATGCAATCCAGATTATTACTGTATACAAAATAATCCTAAAAAAACCTTAATTTTATACTCAAATTCTATGCCAATACTTAATCCAGATTCCCAAGGTCCCTCAGAAAAAAGAAGGAAATATAGTGCCGATTTGGAAAGATTAGGCTCTAAAAGAGAAACCATTCTTCAAGATTATGAATGAATCGAACGAATCATCAATTCTTCTCAAAGACAATTACAAAAGATTCGCAGAGAACTTCGAAAATCTCCCTCTGAAGAAGATCGAATACGACTTTCTCAAGAAAAATCTGTACTTGAAGATGCCATCGAAATAAAAAATTGAGAGCTTCAATGACTCCGAAAAGCTCTGTATAAACTTTCAAGTGAGATTGATCGGGTACATGCCCAGCATCAAGAATCAACTTGAATTGCTTCCGAATGAAACACTTCCGAAGCTACAAGATTAAGATGGATGTTTGAGTGGCAAGTAGAGAGCCTCCAAAGAGAAATGGAAAATAATCAAAGTATATGAGGATGAAGAGATGCTACTCGAGCTACTCGACTCAGCGTCGATGATGTTTCTGAATATACAACTTTTTCAAGATAAGACTCTCCTAAGTAAAAAAGAAATAGATTTACATTTCTTCGAAAGAATGCTACGATATTCCTATCTTCAAATATACTATTATGATCACTCAACCCGAAGTCGTCCAACTATCATCTCTCGCTCCACCAAGTATTCCCTCAAGTACAGAAAATCAAACTTGAACCACTCATGCCACTGCTCTTATGCTACTGGATGATAGATGAGCGAATAATAAACCTCGTCTCAGACACGCAAAGAACATCGAGCTCTCTCCTTGAGTCACTTATACTGGGTGGTATCAAGAGATACATGGCCAAAAAATCCCTCATGGAAATGGAACACGAGTCACTGTACTGCCCTCTATTGATTCACCGTCATTAAACTGAAATACTCTATTTGCTGAAGTACGAAAGACGCTTTCTCGTATATTTACAGATACGACAGAAGAAGGAATATTCCAAAATGGAGAACTGATTTCATGAGAGAAAAATATGAAATGATTAAGAAATATGATCTGAGCATTTGGTGAGCTCGGACTTCTCAAAGATGGTGCGATAGTGTATGAAAATGGAATTACTTGCAAAGTACAAAATATGCTCATTTCGAGAGAACAAATCCAAGTACACAGATGGTAGAGTCTGGAATCTTTCAAGTTGGAATCGAGTATTCTGTAGCAAGACTTATCAATGGAAAAAGAGTAATCACAGAACATGGAATTACAACAGAGGAAAACATAAGAAATAGCGAATGAGAAGCAGAGAGATATGAAGCATTCTTTCGATGATTTCGTGGTATATGGTGATCGGATGAGATTTATCCAATGGTAGCAAGTGTACTCGATGAAGATACCCGTAGACTCTTTATCAGTCGATACGACTCTCGTATGGAAGAAATACAGAGGGCACTTCAAATCGGAAGAAAAGAAGAGGCAATCCAACTTCTTGAAGACTTGAGATGATATCTCGATTCTATAGCTCTACCATGATGAGAGTCTCTTCTTCAGCATCTCGAAGACTACGGGTATCCTCGTTTTCAAGGATATATTGAAAGACTTGAAGAAATAAGGTAACCACTTTCAAAAAGTGACAATGAATATATTTGGACTAAATAACATTCTCATGCATTACCTGAGCCCGGTAGAATCGAGCATAGGGATTTTCTCCATGTGTGAGGAGGTCCTTATGCTTTCATGACTCTGATATAGTCGATCACTCTAGGCAATATATGAGATCAGCTTTCGAGATCGTACTCATACGATGTGTGATGAAAATGATGATCTTCTCTTTCTTTTGACAGAGAAGCTCATCCATGACGATCATCTCATTTTCTGCATCGAGCTGATTCGTGCCTTCATCCATGATGATGATCGGACGATCCTGAAGAAGCAGTCGGATAAAAGTAAGGATCTGCTTTTCTCCTCCAGAGAAATCGATCTTTTCTCCGACTTCGCTCTCAAGTCACTCTGTATTTTTTCGTATTTTATCTGCAAGTCAGAACTTCTCTAAATAGTTCCATATAATAGTATCATTGGGATTTGGAACTCAAAGGATGAGGTTATCGCGGATAGTCGATCACCAAGTCATGAAAAATGGTTCTTGTGTCAAAAACGAAATCTGCCTTGCAAGAAGTTCTGGAGTCCAATCTCGTATAGCTTTATCATTAAAGCATATTTCTCCGCTATATGATCGGAAAAATCCCGCTAGAAGCTGCATAAGAGTCGTCTTCCCTGCACCATTTTTTCAGACAATCCCATAGATCTTCCCCCGCTCAAAGTTGAAGGATACCTCATGAAGTATCCTAGGATTTTCATTTTTTATATCTTCTTCTATTCACCGTACGAGGTCATCGAAAGCATCGTCGATCCATCGACTTCCCGTCTTTCCTCGCTTCATGAATTCTTCTACAATCGAAAGATATTTCCGTTCATACACAGAGAGATTGGGATAAGAAAATCAGATACTCGTTCCTTGGATTTTCTCGATTTTCTGATCGAAAGTATGGACTTTCCCGATAGGTTCACACATTTCGAGAAAGAGGAGGATCGATCATTCTTGGAATCGAAAACGGAAATAGTCCTTTCTCACTGTGATGATACTCTTCATGATATCCTCGACCGTCCCCATGCTACTTACTACGAGAGCGACCATACCGATAGATTGCGTCCCTTCAAATACGCTATATCATACGATAACTTTTATGAGCATAGTCGAAAGAGAGCCTGTAAGAAGTCCCGAAAAGGTCCAGGTCAATTCTGCCCAATTTTTCTTGAGTCAGTGGCGAATTTGTTCATCGAGAAGATTTTTATAGCTATCAAGTGTCGTTTTTACTGCACCATTCGTAGCGAGCTGACCAAATGAACGAAGAAAGAGATCATTATAATAGTATACCTTTTGTCCAAGAGAGAATTTCCAGTGAATCTCATATTTTTGTCTCAGGATTTCTGCATATCTCTCGATAAAGTATGAGAATATTGAGCTAATAATCACAATAAAGAGAAAACGAATATCGAAATAGGCAAAGATGGCGGTGATACCCATGATCTGGATGGCTTTTTGGAGGACTCAACCAGGAAGATGGATCAGGCTATTCGAAAATGATCCAAATTCACTATCGAGAATACGTGCAATATTACGAAATCGACTATTCATAGCCCTTCAGACTTCCATAGTATTCATCTTCTGGAAGAGTTCGAGTTGTATATGATTGTTTAGGTATTCTCTCCGAGCATCGAGAAATACCCCACTTATCCTCTGTATCAACCGAGTAATAATATCCGTAAGAAGGATGAGAATGAGGATAGCGATAAAGACCTGAAAACCACTCAATTCTCCAAAAAAGAATACTCATCCTTTCTGTCCCACTAGTTGATCCGTCTCAAATTTCAGGAGAATCGGCGTTATGATCGAAGCGATTCATGTTATAAAACCATCAAGCAAAAGTAATAAGAAAATACTCTTATGTTTGATAAATATTGGGATGAAAAATGAGCGAATTTGGGATGAAAACATACTCTAAGAATAATTATAGAGAAAGTTACAGTAAATACAAAAATCTCTCTTACTTTCGAAAGTAAGAGAGATTTAAAGAGTCAAGTGGTGGGCGCCCACCTGGACTTGGTCGCTCCCCCGTCCGCGACCCGCCTCTCCTCATTGAATATGAATCCCATTCAAGGGATTCATAGGAATCAATTCGGATTCAAGTCCAGGCGAACAAAATTGCTTCTTAAAAACCCCCAGTTTTTATAACTGGAGGTTTTACGAATCAAATGGTGGGCCCACCTGGACTTGAACCAGGGACCAATCGGTTATGAGCCGACTGCTCTAACCACTGAGCTATAGGCCCACAATAGTAATGAGTTATTAGAGTTTAGATTTTAGAAGAAACCTGGGAAGATTCCACTCTACTCACTATTTCCAAGAACTTCCTACTTTTTCTGAAACATGGCGGTGGATGAGGGATTCGAACCCTCGCGACGCCTTGCGGCACCCTACAGGTTTAGCAAACCCGCCTCTTCAGCCACTTGAGTAACCCACCATGAGTTATCTGGACGAGCGGATTATAAAAAAAAGGAGAGAAAATGCAAATCGATTCTTCAGGTTTTAGAGGGAAAAGAAAGGATAATAATTGTTATAATTGCAGCAATTAGGTTTACATTTTCTGGTAAGATAATTCCGTAAGGAATTATTCTCTAAGAAATTGTACCTATGCCTTCTTGTTATGCATATATGGAACTCAAGCAAAAAATGTTAGATGATATACTC
>JANNCQ010000070.1:0-4456 GCA_031386685.1 Candidatus Altimarinota bacterium
GAACAAAGAAGCACTATTGACTCTGAATGAATGGAGCAACCCCGAAAGAAAAACTACAATATTTTAAGAAGTCTTTCCCCTATCTTATGCCCACACTCTAATGAAATGTAAATGTAAACTTGATTCTGCAACAATACAAAAATTGACGAATTTGTATTATATATATTTAGACAATTTATTGAATCAAATATTCTTCGAACTGCCTGATTCCTTCGAGTATTCTTGGATACTTCGAAGTGTCAGGGAAACTGAGAGAGACTCATTATTTCTTAGGCTTCATTTTTAATCTCCGATACCAGATCATTATGAGAAATGATGCGTTGATAAATACCCATATACCTGGGAAAATTACCGTAATAATATTATATTGACTGAGCGCGAGAATGGTCAATATGTGACGGAAAGTGGTGATGCAAAAAGTGCTCACTGTCTCGGAGTACGGATTTACCCATGTCTTTCTGATAGTCGGAGCAAATGCGAGTATCCCAATTCCCGTGACAATTATAGTAGAAAAAAGTGCTTGATCGAGGATGAGCCAGACTGGTATAGCAAGGAGTGCAACGATAAAGAAAAATATATCAATCTTTCGTATATCTCTTTTCCCATATTTATATGAGATGAAGGCAATAAATGTAGAGTTCATTCACAAGAATAGTACAATCCAAGATGCAAATCCTGCTCAGGCCTCGAGCTGAAGTCAGAAAAGACAGAAATTCAGAATAGACCAGACAATCCATGAAAAAATATGTGGATGAGTCTTTCCTCGAAATATATCTCGAATATACGGGATATAGCCGACAAATATGAGTATTATGGAAATGACTGTTAGGACGTCTTTATAGGGTATTTCTTCCATTATACTCCATGATCATTAAGTAAATCTTCCTCAAACATCCGTATTCCTTCAAGGGTTTTCGGGTATTTCGAAATATCAGGGAAGTCGAGAGTTTGGATTTTGTCCATCACGGCGATGATCAGTCGCTTTGTCCGATCTATCTCACCTTGCTGGATGTACTCTATGACTCGATGAAATCGGTCTTCATCATGATTTTTCTCGACGAAGAAGAGCTCATATTTCTTGCTCTGGAACATCCTCCAGCGAGGAGAGAGCTCGAAGAGGATAGCATAGAATGCAAGTTGGAGACGATATTTCCACTGCTTGATCTGGGCGTAGTCGGCTCACTTCCCATCAAAACTATCGAATCCACCACCGGTCTTATAATCCGTGATTATCAGCGAGTCATCTGAAAGTCGCTCGATACGGTCGATCTTCCCTGTGAGTTGTATAGCGTTCATCGTATCTGTATGGAGAAATGTGCCGCCATGAGCAGCTCGAAAGTCATATTCGAGAAAGAGTTCTCCATATGATTGATTCGTAATTTCGGTGTAGAGGGCTTCGAGATTTTCTCTTCCACGAGAGAGATAGGTGGCTTCAGTTTTTTTATCGAATCCTTCCTTTTTGAGATATTCCTCGAAAGATTCTGTGAGGATTTTTTTCTCATAGGATTTCCTTGACATAAAATCCGTGAAAAAGTCTTCCAGTGCTTTGTGTATAGCTGATCCATATGATGCTGCGATATTTTTCGCTTGCGGGAATCGCAGTAGTGTATTCGAGATGAAATACTCTGGCCCGGCATCGGCGACATTCAGGAAATTCTGAAGCGCTGTAGCATTCATGACGAATATCTTTTCTATACGATCGCGTAGAAATTCCCTCTCTTCACCAATATAAGGAAGGGCAAATAGCTCTTTTTTTTCGACTTCAAGGGTATCGATGAGATTTTTGAGAAGTGATTGATGCACTTGCTCTCCCCACTGATCTGTGCCAGCATCGATACAAGCAAGTGGCTCCAGAGATTTCTCGCTCAATGTCATATCGGAGTAGGTCACCGTCAGAGAGTCCTCCGCCCGAGTGAAAGCTGTATATATGAGTCTCTCTATATCGCCATCATCATCTCTCTCTGCTTCAAGGGGGAGATTTTTGGGCAGGGAAGACCCACCGATTTTCCCAGATTTATACTCTTTGGTATGGACGTGCGGTATGTAGACATGAGTCCACTCGAGTCACTTCGATTTATAGACGGTGATGAGGTTCACGCTCGTCTTCTCATCCCCGATGATATGGGATACTTCGATATCGAGATCATACTTATTGATCAGCTCGAGGAGATCTATAGCATCATGCAATGTCAGGAAGTTCCGCCCATTTTTGTAGCTTCTGATTCACTCGATAAAAGCTCGCATATTCGCAAGATGTCTCGCATAAAGTATATTTGATCTATTATTATTTGATAATTGTCCGAAAAAGTAGAAATAAAGAGGAGAGATGAATGCTCACTTCTCTCATGAGAACATATCGATCTGGAGTGGATTCGTCTTCCCATCCTCATCGTAGTCATCAGGGAGAGAGAGCGCATTCGCACCAGTGATCATATCGATGATATCTTCGAGTCTTTCTGTGTGTGAACGGAGAGAGAGCTCACGGAGGAAGTTCGCGGTATCGCGTAAACGCTGTTCGGTATGATGAGCCAGAGTCTCTATCCACGAGCGAGTAGTCTCTTTACGAGCGTGATAGATCGTCTTCGAGATATTCCAGAGTGTGAGTCGGTCGATCTTGAAGCAGGGATGAGAGAGTATGGTGATGAGAGTTTTTTTGTCCTCTTCATTGTACTCGAGAGTGAGAGAATAGAGAAGTCTCAGGATATTTATGATCAGAATTATGACATCATTATCAAATATTGATTCATTTTTGGACAAATTGGCTCAAATTCCTTTTTCCAGAAGTCATTTTGCGAGAATTTCGAGACTTTTATTCTTCTTTGTGATAATAGCAATTTTCGCGGGATCGACTCAGTTTTGGATTTTTTCACGAATATCGTCGACGATCCAGGAAATTTCTTCGAGCTCATTTTTGAATTTTTTCTTACCTACATCTCCTCCTGTTTTTCGTACTGCATCGAATTTTTTTATCGTTCAGGGGAATATATTGGCTATATTGTTCGATTGTGATTTAATAATTGATCGTGAGTGAGTGATAATCTCCTCTTTGGATCTATAATTCGCCTCGAGGAGTATGAGTTTGGTATCAGTATAGGTATCGTGAAAGTCACGAATATTTTTGGTATTAGCTCACTGGAATTTAAATATTGATTGATCATCGTCACCGACCGCGAAGATATTCGGATTCTCGTTATTTACAGATAAGATCCCATTGATCAGGCGCATCTGGGCTTCATTGGTATCCTGGAATTCATCGATCATGATGAACTGGTAGGTCTCAGCGAGGCTCATACGTACGATCTCATGGCTCTCGATGAGTGATAGGGTTTCGAGGATCATATCAGAGAAGTCGATCAGTCCTCGTTCTTGGAGTTCTCTCTGATACTCTTCGAAGATATCAGCAAGTGCGAGCTGTTTGACTTGTTTGGAAGTTTCTTTGAGTTCACGGATTCATTTATAGTTTTTCATTGTCCACATATCGCGCCAAGCCGTGAGGAATTTCGTCGAATTATCTCACTCATATGCTTTCCATACTTCATCGAGACTCCGAATTATGAGAGATTCGTACCGTTCATATGTTCCAATATTCTTTTCTGATTCGGACAATTGTCGAACTATATTTGTAAATTCTTCAAATAAAGCGATCTTTTTCTCTTTGTCTTCTTTCTTTTGTCAGAAAGCATCTATCTGTTTCCAGTAGGTTTCTATGATTGGATCAATACGCTCTATAGCACGATGGTTGAGTTCTAGTATGACTCGGTAGTATGCTGGAGTGATACCTCACTTTTTGAGAGTATCTATCGTTCCT
Organism: Candidatus Altimarinota bacterium; assembly: GCA_031386685.1. Lineage (GTDB taxonomy): Bacteria > Patescibacteriota > Gracilibacteria > BD1-5 > UBA2023 > JAGOMW01. Next base: position 3,809 of record JANNCQ010000070.1, read on the forward strand.
CGTACTTCTCTGATCGTATCACTGGCTCGAAATCCTGGCTTATATGGGCTATCCCAAGGCAGTTTCTCGAGGAGCGTATCAAGTATTCGAGAAGATTCGATAGTATCGATGGGTTTCGCATCATTGTACTCCTTCGAGAGATAGCGAAAACGATTCAAAACTTCACTTCCGAAGCTATGAAACGTGTGGATAGCGACTCTATAGGCATCCTGACCGATCATACTCGCAAGACGCTCTCGCATATTCTTCGCGGCAGCATCTGTATAGGTGAGACAGAGGATATTCGAGGGGAGGTAGTCAGTCGACTTGAGGATATTAGCGATACGAGCCGAGAGGAGCTGGGTCTTCCCACTTCCAGGTCAAGCTATCACAAGGACTGGTCAGTAGATCGTCTCGACGGCTTCCCGTTGATTGGGATTGAGAGAAGCGAGGATATCTGTGAAATCTTTTTGCATAGATCGATTTTATGAAAAAGAGAAAGAATGTCGAACAGAAAAAGAAAAATACTATAAAGTAAAGGCTACCCCAGCCTAAAGGCATGGGGCTTGCCCGTTCTCGTATACACGAAGTATCTATTCTCCTTCTAGGAATTATTGTCACTGATCATCAATATATTTCTTTATCATCTCCTCCTGGTGCACTCCTACG
>JANNCQ010000008.1:0-5798 GCA_031386685.1 Candidatus Altimarinota bacterium
CAGTAATTCACTTGTTTTTGTAGCATCAACATCGGTACAAAAGTGTTTAATAATTTTCTTGATTTTCTGAGTACTGATTTTGCTATATGGGATCATAAAAAGAAAGTATATGAGTTACTTTCTTCTAGGCAAGAGCCTAAATAATATTAAGAGTATTCTTATTGGAGTAGGCTATAGCCTTTTGTGATTTCTTCTATTTCTTTTTTGTTTCCAAAAAGGAGAACTCCTAGGTGCTCAATATCAGCATACTTCTTTGATGCAGTTTTTTCTATAATCATCTTATCGTTTGTAGTTTCGAGCATCTCGCGAGTGAACTCTGTGGTCTGAATATTTTTTCCGCATAGAGACTTTAGGAGCTTCTTTATAGAAAAATTTGAAGGAGCTTCTTTTATGAGTATAGCGTATTTAATATTGAGCGAAATATCTACTTCATCGTTTGATTTTATGGTATTTACTGAAAAGAGTGAAGATCACTCTTTAGCTCAGAATGCAGCCGATAAGTGACTTATGGTATTCATTATCTGCCACTTTTCGAGATTTGACCCTTGATTCACGATGGCAACTACAACTTGAGTTTCTTTTATCGGCTTTTCTTCCGCTTGATATACTGGCTTCATGAAAGGGAAGTACTGACACTCACGGAGTGGCTTGTCTTCGAGGAATGCAAAGAATCTTTCACCAAAGCCAAATCCACACGTCGGGGGCATCCCATGTTCGAGCATCTCGACGAAGTCCCACTCAGGCATCATCGCTTCATCGTCTCACTTGGCGAGGAGCTCTTGCTGAGCTTCGAATCGGGCTCGCTGATCGAGTGGATCATTGAGTTCTGAGAATCAATTCCCGACTTCACTTCCGGCGATGATCGGCTGGAAGCGCTCTACTCGACCAGGGTGGCTCGCCGATTTCTTCGCGAGAGGAGAGATGATCTCAGGATGATTCACGAGGAATGCTGGTCCCGTGATCTGCTTGCGGACATACTTCCAGAGTGTATCCGTGAGACGTTCACGATTTTCGCCTTCGTACTTCACACCGAGTTCCTGGAGTTTCGTCTTCATCTCATCATCAGTTGCTGTGAGAAGATTGATCCCTGTTTTTTCTTCTACCGCCTGAAGATAGTCGATCTTCGGCCATTCTCCTGCGAGATCGAAGGTGTGTCCTTTAGTAGTGAATACAGTATTGCCGTATACTTCCCGAGCTATCTTCTGGTAGAGCTCTTGTACGAGTCGCATCCCGTCTTCATAGTCAGCATACGCCCAGTAGAACTCCATATTGGTGAATTCCTGAAGGTGCTCGGGACTTGATCCTTCATTTCTATACGCACGTCCGATCTCGAAGGTCTTCGGGAAACCACCTGCCATGAGACGTTTCTGCCAGAGTTCGCCGATACATATTCGCATGTAGACATCGACATCATAGTCATGGTGATGAGTCGCAAAGGGTCGCGCTTCAGCGCCCCCTGTCGTATGTTCGATCGTCGGAGTCTCGACTTCAAGGAATCACTTCGACTTCATGAAATCTCTCGTGATATCCCAGAATCGACTCTTACGATAGAACATCGCTCGAAGCGCGTCATCCATGGTCATATCGAGGTAGCGTTTGCGATAGCGCTCGTCATCATTCTCTATACCATGGAACTTCTCGGGAAGTGGACGGATGGCTTTTGTCAGAAAAGTGAACTCTTTCACGAAAAGTGTGAGTTCTCCCTTGTGCGTATAGAAGAGCTCACCCTTCACTCAGATGAAGTCTCCAAGGTCGATCAGCTTCTCAGCGAACTTGTATGCGGATAATGGCTCTGCTTCTCCGAGAAGTTCAGTTTTTAGTACTCCGAGGATATCTATGCTACAATTCTCTCTCGAAAAAAGGATCTGTATGCGCCCAGTTCCATCATTGATCGAAGCGAAACAGATCTTCCCGAAGCTTCGATGGAGCATCACGCGTCCTGCAAGTGCGACTTCACTTGTCGGAGCATGGATGATCTCTTCTATCGCACGAAAGTTATTTATCGCGCCAGATTCGATGTCGATATTCGAAGCATATTTCGTGAGGATATTTCCGATATTCTCAGTGGTATAGAATTTGGTGGCAAAGGGATTCACCCCAAGTGCTCGTATTCGTTCGAGTTTTTTGATGCGGTCGAGGGTCTCAGTCGAGTAGTCGGCAGTAGTCATAGTATGGTGTAAAATATCCTCTAGTATAGAGAAATGAGGCGAAAAGGCAAAACTAGTTCTTGGACTCTATAAATCATGCGTGTAGAGCTTTTACTGCATCATGTTCATGCTCTCTTTTTACCAGGAATGTTATAGATGTAGGTTTGATTACCTGGGTATCACCATCCACATTTATATCACTATCTGATAATATTTTTGTTGCTTTCGTGTGTATGCCAGGAAAATCTATCTCTTGACCTCCTATGTATACAGCAGATTTTTCATATAGGTCTACACGAAGCTCTGTCCCAGAATCTCTCTCAAATTGAAATAGAGTTGCGAAGAGCCCATCTTTTATTTTTTGAAAATGTAAAGCTCTTTTATCTGAATCCTCTTTCATATTTTCTGCGAGGTGTATATCGATACGTGTTCCGACACCATCATTGATACCAAGTATAGAAATTCCATTCTTTCGGAAAAAGCTATTTACTCGTTCGACATATCCTGCTCGATTCATATTACGGGAATAGATTGCTACTACTTGTATGGGCCGAGATTGGACATATTGAATTCCTCGGACATGGGGATCTCACTCTTCATCTATGAGCGTTCATTCGGGATCATCTTTCGTATAGATTCGCATGAATCCTCCATTGCGAAATATCTCTGGCATGATAGCTGATCGATTTACAAAAGGAGCTCATGGACCATTCGGATCACACGTATCGAGAAGCATATCTACACTTGTCTTTGCTATTTTTCTCACCTTATCGGCACCAACTATACGGGGGTCTGCACTCATCATAGCAAATTCCTTGAGCATAGAATACGGGAATGCTTTATGTGGGAATATCTGTCTGAGCGAAGCATATAGTTTTGCTCCAGTCCAGTCACTATACCCACGTCCTACCTCCTTATAGACTCATCATCTTACCCCTGAGAGATATCAGGGAGCAACTGTAGTGTCACTTCTTTCGAGGGTTCCTATCGCAAGCCTTGCGAGTCATGACATGAATTTCCTAGATCTCGAGTCTATAGGTGGACGGGCATCTGAGAAATCACTGATATTTTCTCATAGTGCCGTCTGATAGAGCTGACTAGTTATGACTTCACCTGCTCCCATGAGTGAGTGTTGCGTGCCACCATCAAGTAGGCTATAATCATTCTTGGATGTAGGAATTTGTTTTTGATCGATAGCTTCAGCAATACGGACTTTCCATATTCAAAATAATATATCTATATCGTGCAGCACATTATCTAGAGACTTCTCTTGTACCAATTCTTGGTTTACTACTGCTACGTACTTTCACTGGAGGTCTGTCCATTTTCTCAAGGCATCATCTCGTCTTCATTCAGATATATCATCCGCGATTTTTATGAGTATATCTGTCGTATTCCATTGAGCTTCTTTTACTCACTTTGATTGCTTGAATGCAGATATCACATAGACACTTCTTTCTTTTCATTTTCTTCATCGAAGCATGGCAAGAGTTTCTCTCATATTGATGCTATCGTCTCATCCGATTTTTTCTACACGTAGGGTTGCATTATCTAATGCAATGGAAGATGGTATCATAAAATATTAAGTAAGTGATAATTTAAAAAATCTATAACAAATTTTGTCACTTTTCATAGACTACAATTTTTTGGATGATGAATGGTAGAGTAAGCATATAAAGCGGTTGTAAAAAACCTCCCCGAATTTCGGAGAGGTTTGGAGTTTTTATTTCACGCCAAAGTACCTATCCGAGTGGAGAGGAAATCTTCATAATGATGATAACTTTAGAAAACATGAATTTCAGTATATGGAGAAAGTGACGAGAGTCAAAAATATTGCTTTATCTATTTGGGAAGATATCTTGAGCAGCCATCTCTACGGCTTGCTGAACTAGTGCTATTCTTTGAGTTGGAGTTTTATCTTTTAAGTCTAGTCGTAAAAAGTGTACCCCTTGTTCAGGTTGGGCTCGCCTCATTGCATTGATTGTTTCTTCGAATTCCCCATCTTCTGGAAGGATAATTCATTCTTTCGAAAGTTCACTTCGAAATTGTGCAAGATGTGATGTTTCAAGCATGATGACGGGAGTACCAGCTTTCTTATGTTCTTCGAATGTGCCATCAAGCCACGGTGTAGCAGCAGTAGCAGTATGGGTCTCGATAGGGTGTCAGTATTGATCTAGCATCCCTTGTATAGTCGAGAGGCGTTCAGTATCAGTACTTTTTGAAGAGCTAAATATAGATTTGAGATTTTTAAAGGTTTCAGCATCAACTTCGAAATATCCTTTTTCTTTGAGATCGATATTATACCATTGGTTCATCTTTTTTTGATCACCACCACAAGCCAGAAATATTGCACGTTCGAGGTTACTCGACTTTGCTATATCCTGAGACGGAGCATTCGATATTCTCACATTTTTCTCATCGCGAGGGCGGTATATACCAGTATGGAAAAATTCATCGAGGACATCATTTTGATTTGTAGCTATATGGATCATCTTGATAGGGAGTCCCATATATTTCGCATACATACCAGCAAGTGCATCTCAGAAGTTTCCAGAAGGAACAGAGAAGACTACTTCCTGTCCTGCTGTTATTACTCACTGTTTTAGGAGCTCAGTATAGGCTCGGAAGTAGTATACAGTCTGTGCAAGGATACGAGCAATATTAATCGAGTTAAAAGATGTAATACCGTATTCTTCTTTAAATAATCTAAAATTATCATCATTAAGGGCCTTGATAATGTCTTGTGCGGGATCAAAAGGTACATCTACTAGGAGCGTAAGGGCATTTGGATTATTCATCAGACCATGTGTTGCCTGGAGTGCTTGTACTTGAGATGGTCACTTGCCTGTATTTGGATCACGCTCAGGAAGCATGAATATAGATTTGATATGCTGAGTTCACTTTACTCCATGATGCGCAGCATTGATGGTATCACCACTTGAGGCTCCGAGTACATGCCGAGTTTTGATTTTTGTACCACGCTGAGATAGCTTGGTTATTATAGCATCAAGGAATCGAGGAAGAAACTCTAGGGCTACGTTCTTAAATGCCATGGTTGGACCATATCCTAGATGAAGAGAATAGAGTCATTCTCAAACATGTTTAATAGGCGTTACATCCTTACTATACCAGTCATTTCCTTGGGGCTTGAGCCATTGTTCAGCATAGGCTTCATCGATTATCTTCCCCAAATCTTCCGGAGATATGCCCCACTCAAAAGATCAGAGTAGAACTTTTGCCAGTTTCTTATAATCAAAATCAGCCATTCATTTTAAATAGTCAGTATTGAAAAAAGGAAGACCTCATTCTTCTAAAGAAAAGAGTCCACCACCTTTATCTGGCTGACTTTTTTGTACAGCATCAGGAAGATCTACAGGATCGACATATCCACGAGAGTCAACAAATTGTTTATAAAAAATATTAAAGTGAAGTTTGCCTGAGATATTAGATGTGAACATAAATTATGTTAAAGTAAAATGACTATACAAATATAGTAATATATGTCAAAACTTGTATTGTTGCAGAATCAAGTTTACATTTACATTTCATTAGAGTGTGGGCATAAGATAGGGGAAAGACTTCTTAAAATATTGTAGTTTTTCTTTCGGGGTTGCTCCATTCATTCAGAGTCAATAGTGCTTCTTTGTTCAA
>JANNCQ010000010.1:0-1637 GCA_031386685.1 Candidatus Altimarinota bacterium
TTGAACAAAGAAGCACTATTGACTCTGAATGAATGGAGCAACCCCGAAAGAAAAACTACAATATTTTAAGAAGTCTTTCCCCTATCTTATGCCCACACTCTAATGAAATGTAAATGTAAACTTGATTCTGCAACAATACAACTTTTGCAAAAAAGAGTAATTCCTTCATAATATGAGGGAACTAGTTGTTTTTTACTATGTCTTCTTTTGAAGAAAAAATTTCATTTCTCAAAAAAGCACTTACTCATTTTTTCCAAAGTGAGGATTTCATGTTGTCTGAAGTTCCTACAGGAAGGACTAATCTGAATTATTTCCTCGATTTTTATGGAAAAAAATATTTCCTCAGAACTAATATTCTCAAAGTTCCTGAAGATGCAATGTTCTGATGAAAGCTCGAAAAGGAATATCAGATTCTTATGATTCTCGGAAATCTATCTATCTCTGCGAAACCGTATCACTTCTATAAAGATGATAGTATTCAATTTTTACTTCTAGAGTGGCTTGATGGGTTTGTCCCAAAAAGTTTTGAACAAGACCAAAGGATAATTATTCAGGCACTTTCTGAATTTCAAAAGAATGATATTATCTCCTTTCCTTTTATTCAGAAAAATACATTGAAGATTGATTTTGAAAAGAAAATTCGAGACAGAATAGAACAAGTCAAAGATAAAGAACTCAGATGAATTCTCGAAAGATTAATAGGAATCCTTCCTTCTTTATATGAAGAAATACAAGAAGAATATTGTCTCTGTCATAATGACTTTCGTGCAGATAATATCCTCATTTCTCAAGGAAAAAATCACGCATGGATTATCGATGTGGAAGGATTGATTATAGCTGATCGATATATCGATATTGCTGAATACTATGTCGGTGGTATATTTTGGAGTACATTTCTTGATAAGGATGCTTTTAGTTTCGATGAATACACTGACTTCCTCGATAGATATGGCTACGGTGATAAGAAAAAACAACTTTATATGTATATACTCCAATATTGTTCATATCTTTCATGGATATCTATGCATGTGTCGACTGTAGCAAAACCACTTGAGACGTATACTCAAACACTTGAGATAAATAGAAAGAAATACTATAGAGATATCGAACCATTAATTCTCCAATTATCCCAATAGCATGTACCCTATCCCTCCATCCGAACATCTCATAGAAATACGGAAGTGTCGTCTGTGAACGACAGATTTTCCTATCACGGATAAGGATATGGAGTTCTACGAGAAAGTGAGTCCAGTATTTGGAGGCCTCCATGTCAAGGGAGGTGCCGACGAAGTATGAGGAGGCGGAGGGTTTGGTATTGGTGCGTGAGAAACAGAGCAAAACCCCCCTTGATCCCCCCTTGACAAGGGGGTGAGGAAGTATCTCATCCCTCCTCCCACTCTCTGTCCTGACTGTAGACAACAGAGAAGGCTTGCATGGCACAATGAACGTAAACTCTATAAGAGAAAGTGTGATGCTACGGGAAAGGATATAGTATCTATATAGGCTCTTGCCTAGAAGAAAGTAACTCATATACTTTCTTTTTATGATCCCATATAGCAAAATCAGTACTCAGAAAATCAAGAAAATTATTAAACACTTTTGTACCGATGTTGATGCTACAAAAACAAGTGAATTAC
>JANNCQ010000015.1:0-2959 GCA_031386685.1 Candidatus Altimarinota bacterium
CTGTGATCTGATCCTGAGTATAGTTCTTATTGCTCATATTGAGAATGATTATGTGTATGTATTGCTTTGCAAATAATACACAGAAAATAAAAAATGGAAACGAGGTTTTATTTCGTTTCCATTTTCTGGGGGTCGGATCACTATTTGGAGGGGGGTTTTATTTTACTCTCTTCTTAGCCAATTACGATATATTTGAGTACATATATTTTATAAATTTATGTTTTCCTCTCCTTCTCTACCCTCTGAGGAGCGTGTGATACGATCGATGTATTAAATGAGACCCTTCGAATATCTAGTCATGGATGGACCTAAGTCCCCCTTTCTTTTTTAGAGTTTTTGCTTATATTTTTCTTATGCAGAAGTCTTCATTCGATATTATAGGTACCCATCTCATGATTTCTCTCGATACAAATGAAGACTGTATGTCTCTTTTCTTTTCTATTCGAGAGAGACTGGCAGCGTTCGAACAGAGATATTCTCGATTTATCGAATCGAATTGGCTCCATGATCTCGTAATTACTCGACGCGCTATACTCGATACTGAAGCAGAGAAGATGCTCTCATTTGCTCTTCACCTTGCGCACTCGACTGAAGGGTATTTCGATCCTACGATAGGAAAGAGGCTTTCAGAGCTCTGATATGGTAATAGCATACTTGAGTCGGGAAGCTCTGATCTGAAATCGGAAAATGGGGACTATCGTGATATAGAAATCATCTGAGATGAGGTCTTCCTCCATGGAGATATCCTTCTCGAATTTTGAGGAGTGGGGAAGGGGTATCTCATAGATGTGATCTGTGAGATGGTTGCAGAGTATTTCTCTTCGATCTGAATCATCCCGAGATATTTGGTTAATTTTGGATGAGATCTCTATGGTAGGTCAGGATGGAGGGTCGGACTTGAGAGTCCTTTTGCTTCGGATGAAGTCATAGGAGTCCTAGAACTTGAAGATGATTTTTTTGCCTGTAGTGCGGGGACGAAGCGAAAGTGGGGCACGCATCATCATCTCATCGATCCACATACGGGTGAATCGGCACGAGAAGTCGTCTCTTCCTATATAGAAGTCCGAGGTGATCGGGAAAGTGGAGGGATGATCGCTGATGCATATGCGACGACTCTCTGTGTCATGCCGTGGGAGCTCGCTTCTCTTACACTCGACAAAACCCCAGAAATCTCTGGTGTGATCGTACGCTATGATGGGACTCACTATCAAAAAACTGGAAGTCGATGTACTATTTTTTCTTAGTTTCGTATTTCCCTCAGAAACTTCCCGATATAGTGGTCCACGGGAGCATAGTCATCTGTCAGTATCGGCATTTCATCGGGGATAGGCTTCCTCCAAAGATGTGAGAGAAATCCACTTATTTCAGGGTCTGTCGAACTCCATATTGGTGCTTCTGGACTTTTGAGTGCTACGAGGATGATATTTTGTATGCGAGTAGGATCATTCGGGTGTCCTACAGGCAAAAGATATACTTGGGGAAAGACTTCTTTATAGGTTTTATATTCTGCCCTGAAGAACTCTCCCATCTCTCCTTCGATCGAAGATACGATATTGAGGATGATGATACCACTCATGGAGAGACTATTATATTCTCTTTGTACTGCTTCCTTGGTCGTGAGCTGATACGGGACGAGGTACCAAGAGCTGAAAGCATCACCGAAGATTGCATCATATTGTTTCGTATTTTGGTTAAGAAATACCCGGGCATCTTCATGAAAGATATTGAGATTCGGATGATCCTCAAGGGCGAAATATTTCTTCGCGAGGGCAGTCACACCAGGATCGATCTCTACGACATCGAGAGTCGCCTTCGGGTATTTCGCGAGATAATCTTTCGGGAACGAGTATCCAGCGCCACCGAGCATGAGTCATGACTCAAATCCAGGTACAAAATGACGTACAAGATGATAGTATTTCGTATATTCATTGACGAGGCGATCGGATGAGAGAGACATACTGGAATGATTCTCTATATTGATCCCCATAGTACGGATCATCTCGCCCGTTCTCTGATCGGGTGTATCAAATATCTGTATATGACTATAGAGCGTATCGGTCTCGATCACTCATTTCTCAGCATAGGCCCGATCGAGCGATATAAAAATACATAAGAGCAAAATACTTCCTATGATTTTCAAAAGAGGGAGATGTCTCGGAGCTATAAAAAACGAAAGAAATATGAGAGTGAGAGGAAGACCTGCGAGGAGAGTATTCATCCCAAAATACGGGATGAGATAAAAACCCGAGATAAATGTCCCAAGGATGCTCCCGAGAGTCCCTATAGCAGACATATTCCCGATCGTAGATCCACTCGATTTGAGTGTATCGATACGAAGTCGTACCGCATAGGGAGATACCATCCCGAGGAGGATACTCGCAGGAAGGAAGAGTATGGTAGCCGCGATGATCGAGCCTATACGGATATCTTCTATCGTATGACTGAGGAGCTCGAGAAGTGGCTTACGGATAATATAGGTGAGAGCTATAGCTATACCAGAATAGAGGATCATATTTGAGAGATTCTCGATTCGAGCATTTTTCTGATCTGCGATGCGTCCTCCGATATAGTATCCGATCGAGAGACTTGCGAGGATGATCCCGATCATCGCTGTCCAGACGAATGTCGAAGTTCCATAGTAGGGTCAGAGAATCCGTGCACCGACGACTTCATAGGTGAGTACGATAAATCCTGAGAGAAAAACAGTCAGTTCGAGAAGATATTTTTGCATAAGAAAGAAAAGTAGAATCATCCAGAGTATCCGAATTTCTTCGAGAAAATCAAACTCAGATATTTTTATAAAAAAATCCTCTCTGTGAGTGATCCGACCCCCATTCCATAGAATTGAAATAAATCCCCTCTGGTTCTAAATATCTATATTTGTTTCTATTGTTCCTTGCTCTGTTGTTCCAGAATATGATTCCTGTATTCTACAGGGGTCATCTTCTTTCTATTCCAC
>JANNCQ010000037.1:0-5820 GCA_031386685.1 Candidatus Altimarinota bacterium
CCAGTAATTCACTTGTTTTTGTAGCATCAACATCGGTACAAAAGTGTTTAATAATTTTCTTGATTTTCTGAGTACTGATTTTGCTATATGGGATCATAAAAAGAAAGTATATGAGTTACTTTCTTCTAGGCAAGAGCCAAATATATTGATGATCAGTGACAATAATTCCTAGAAGGAGAATAGATACTTCGTGTATACGAGAACGGGCAAGCCCCATGCCTTTAGGCTGGGGTAGCCTTTACTTTTGCTACGAGTAGCCTTGTGAAAGGGCATTTATGGTATCAAGAGAGATGAATCGGTATACGAAACGGCGAATGGAGGCATATAAAGTACGTGTTTGATCAAATCAAAGAACCTCTCGATGCCCTCGAGAGGACTCTAAGTGCTTATGATACGATCACTACTGCAGTTCCTATTTCCGAAAAGAAGAGTCTTTCGGGTGAAATCGATCTACTTCAAAGGGGGGTCACCATTATCTATGGAGGATCAGACCCGAGAGCCCCAAATGATGAGAGTATGCAGGATAATCTGAAAAAAGTAAACCACTTTCTCTGAGGAGTAGACTCGATCTTTCTCTTCCTCGATCAGCGAGATTTTTTTCACGAAAAAATCGAAGAATTGCAGTGACTTCACTCACTTGTATTGTCTGGCAATACAGATGCAGAAAGGCGATTTCTTACTTGTTCTGAAGAAGTTCGCTGAAATATTGTAGCTTATTATACTATAGCAGAGAGAGCACTCAAGAACATAGGCAGAAGGAAAATAGTATAAAATAGTTTGATTTTCCTCCTTTCGTAGGTATCATCATCGTATGATTCATCAAGCTCGCTTCACATACCTTGTCCCACCTCCCCTTTCGACTCTCGGAAGGTAGTTTTCATGTGAAATACTAAATCCCTCTACGAGAGTCATACTTCTAGGGGGATTTTTATTTTCTTATACTTTTTATTCTATGGGACCACAGTCATAAAAATCTGAACCGAATCACTTTCAGATTTTGCATCATCCAAAAAAATCGAGATACTTATACATTCGATCGCTCTGAAAGTACGACAATGAGTGAATATCATTCTCGTCACTTCTTGAGCAGTACAATATGGAAGGATAGTTCTTTGAAGACAAAAATCTTCAGATGAGAATAAAGCACTTTTAGCAGCTCTTGGCTGGGATACTCTTATCTGACTCTATAAGCAGAAATTCCTTTCCTATAACATTCATACTGCTGGATTTCTCCTTACTCATGCGGATATCGAGGATTTTGCTGAGCGAAGACGAGAACTTATAGAGACAATCCATGTGGCCTGGAAGCAATGATTGATCGTCATCGTGAATGAACATGATGCCCTATCAGTCGCCAGAATCGACAAATATAATCGAGGAGAAGATAATGATAGAAACGCACTCCTTCTTGCATGAGTTTTCGAAGCAACGGAACTCTACCTCATCACCAATACCAATGGGGTATATCGTAACCACAGAAATAGCTCGACGAGAATAACCACTATAGAAGCTCTCGAGCTGACGGCTGGTTACATAGATGAACTCTGCTGAAATCAATCTACTACCTGAACTGGATGAATGCGCTCGAAACTCATGGTAGTACGAGAAGCCTCACTTCGCTGAATCCGTACGCATATCGGGAATGGTATCGATTCATGAATTCATGATACTCATTCTTGAGGTACTACTATCCTCGCAAAACAAATAATTGATACCTAAACTTTCATATTTTCCCTTCCGAAAAATTCATTTTTCTCTATACTCTACTTATTCACCTTATCATAATTATGCAACTTCTTTCACACATCCCATTCAAAACTCTCAAATCGACCCCTTCAGGATCAGATAATATATCGACAGGATACCTGCTTCAGGCAGGATTCATCCGCCAAGAACTCGCAGGAGCCTATAAATATGCTCCACTCGGACTCCGTGTCCTTCGTAAGATCGAGGGTATCGTCCGTGAAGAGATGAATCGCATCGGATCCAATGAAATACTCATGACCGCACTCGGCTCCAAAGAATCATGGCAAAAGACGGATCGGTGGGATACAGTCAATATCCTTTTTAAGCTTCCTGGAGCAGAAGGTCGTGAATATGCCCTCAATCCTACACATGAAGAGTCAGTCACCCCATTTGTTGGGGAGTTCCTCCAATCATATAAAGACTTTACGAATGCGTCGGTCTACCAGATACAGTGGAAATTCCGAAATGAAAAGCGTGCAAAATCGGGACTCCTCCGTGGTCGAGAATTCCTCATGAAAGATGCGTATTCCTTCCATCGTTCGCAAGAAGAGCTCGATGCCTACTTTGAAGTCATGCATATGGCCTATGATCGAGTATTTCAGAGGCTCGGTATCGCCGATACTACGCACTATACTTTTGCTTCTGGATGAGACTTTACGAAGTATTCCTATGAATTTCAGACTGAGCTCGGTATTGGAGAAGATGAGATATATATCTGTCAGAAGTGCAGACAAGCGCATAATAAAGAAATCATTGATCCAAAGAATTTTATCTGTGCGATCTGTGCTCATAGAGAATGTGATACGAAGATTGTCTCAGAAGTTGGGAATATTTTTAAGCTTGGGACACGTTTTTCAGATGTATTTGGACTCAAATATACTGATGCAGAAGGAAAAAATCATGCTATCCCTATGGGATGCTATGGTATAGGGATTTCCCGTCTCATGGGGCTTATCGCTGAGAAGTTCGCGGATACGAAATGACTCATATGGCCAGAGACTATTGCTCCATTTACGCATTATCTGATCGTCGTTGGAGATCATCTCGATGAGGCGAAAATCCTTGCACAAAGACTTGAATCAGAGTGAGCTACTGTCCTTATAGATGATCGTGATATCGGCTTCTGAACAAAAGCAGGAGATGCAGATCTCATGGGTATTCCGACTCGTATAGTTCTTTCAGATAAGACCATCCAAAAGGGTGGATATGAACGTAAATCTCGTATATCCGATAGTATCGATATTATCCCAATTTCTATTTAGAATTTTGAAAAAATTTACCCTTCTCATCCTTATCTCGACGATCATCCTCGCTCTTCCATGGGTGATCATATCATGGACGACGAAGGACGCTATATATCGTGATATCGATCTGATCCCAGCTCATGAAGTCGGCCTCCTCCTTGGGACTACTCCGAGCGTGAATGGTATGAATAATATCTTCTTCACGACTCGTATAGAAGCCGCGAAAGCCCTCTATGAGCGAGGCAAGATCCACTATATCCTCGTCTCTGGAGATAATAGTACCAAAGCCTATAATGAACCAGAAGCTATGCGCAAGGCTCTCGTCAAGGCAGGGATACCAGATACTGCCATCACGCTCGACTATGCAGGATTTCGTACACTGGACTCAGTCGTACGAGCGAAGGAAGTATTTGGAGAAGGAAGTGGGTTTACGATTATTTCACAGCCCTTTCATGTCGAGCGCGCTCTCTTCCTTGCCCAGGCAAATGACATAGATGCTATCGGGTACTGATCTGCGAATGTGAGCCTCGAGCTCGGTCTTCGTACCTATATTCGTGAGATTGGTGCGAGGTGGGTCGCACTTTTTGATGCGTATTTTGGGACAGATCCAGTAGTACTTGGTGAGAGGGAAGTCCTCTCTGGGAAATAATTTGCGACACGAGAAAATATCCCTATAATCCGCACATCTCTTTACACGCTCTATGCCCAAAAACGAAATACTCGAAAATATCATGATCGATAAGCTCATATTCTGAGGAAAGTGACTCGGAGTCGCGCCTGATGGTCGTAAAGTGATCATCTCATGAGGATGTATCCCAGGAAGTGTCGTGAATATCCGTATACTGAAAGAGCGAAAATCGCACTATGAATGACAACAGCTTGATGTCGTCAAAAAGTCTTCCATCGAAATTCCTCTCCCAGAAGGATTCCAAATGTATGGATGAGCGAAGTGGCTCACTATCGGCTATCCTGATCAACTTCAGATCAAGTCAGAACAAGTGAGAGAAGCATTCCACCAACTTCGGGACTTCACCCTTGAGACGGTATGGCATCCTATCATCCCCTCACCAGAGATCTATGGATATCGAAATAAAGTCGAGTTCTCCTGGTGAAAGTATATATCTGCTCGAGAATGAGTCCACGATGAGTTCCGGTTCGGGTTTCATGCGCAAGGCCAGTTCGATCGTATCGAAGACTGTACATACTGTGCATTAGCAGATGAAGAGACCAATGCTATCTTCCAAACTATAAATATACTCTCTCGGGTTTCAGGGTTTCCGACATATGATCCGAAGACGTGAGAAGGGTTTTGGAGGCATCTCGTCATCCGAAGAGGGAAAGCAGAGTGAGAAATCATGCTTATTTTTTCTGTGAATGGACTCTACGAAGAAAATAGAGAAAGACGTGATTTTTTCACAAATATGGTTCAACAAATGACCGAAAAATATAGTAATATTGCTTCTATATATTTTCTCGAAAATACTGGACGAGCTGATATCGTCACGGGGAATCCTCTACTTCTCTTCGGTAAGTCTGCTATCACGGCAGAGCTTCTGGGTCTCACTTTTGATATTCAGCCGAAGTCATTCTTCCAAGTCAATAGCCTCTGAGCAGAAAAACTCTATACAATTACAAGCGAATTCATACATGAGAAATGATGAGCACTCCTTGATCTCTATGCGGGTACGGGTACGATCGGGATACTCCTCTCCCCTTTCTTCTCTCAGGTCTACTCAGTCGAACTGGTAGAATCTGCGAGTGCCGATGGAAAGGTGAATGCGGACAGAAATGGAATCCGAAATGTAGAGTTCATACAAGCGAAAGTCGAAGATTTTGCCCGAGACTTTGCCCAAGTATGATCGAAAGCAGATACGATCGTCCTCGATCCACCGCGTGATGGACTCCATCCAGATGCTATACCTTATATCCTCTCTTTTGGTGCCAGAGAGATCATCTATGTTTCTTGTAATCCTGCGACACTCTCACGTGACCTCGAGATATTCGTCGGAAAGAAGAAAGAAAATCCATGACTAGATGAGAAGATCGCGACGAAAGTACAACCAAATATCTATCGAATTACAGATATCGCCCCAGTCGATATGTTCCCCCATACGCATCACATAGAGACAGTTATCCGACTTGAGAAAGTATAAAAAAATCCCAAAAATTTGGGATTTTTTTATAGAGAAAAGTATTATTGGACCTTCAGGGCACATCCGGTGAGGCTCTCAGCCCCGATGAGGACAGTTGCAGTATATTCATATTTTGTTTCACTCATTCCATCACTGCAAGATCATTTTACCATATTGAGAAAAAAATCTCCTTTCACACTTTTTATAATAGCGATAGATCATTTATCTACTTCGGTGGTCATGAATGAGGTCTCGACCACGCTTTTTTCTCCAGGACGACTGAAAGTCGTATTTCATGGTTTTACCGTTATTGACCAGAATGGCTCTGTCCCTTTCGCAATATAAGAGCTTCCACTTGGTACCCGAGTTGGTGGAGCGATCTCAGTAGATACACCGAGAGGGACACTCGGGTATGGACTTACGGCTGCATCTTTTTTATTCGACCACATGCAACTCGATAAGAGTACGATGGATGAGAATACGATAAGAAATATACGCATAAAAGAGAAATTAAAATATATTAAATATATAATATCTCTTTTTTTCCTGAAGTAAACTATTGTATTGTTGCAGAATCAAGTTTACATTTACATTTCATTAGAGTGTGGGCATAAGATAGGGGAAAGACTTCTTAAAATATTGTAGTTTTTCTTTCGGGGTTGCTCCATTCATTCAGAGTCAATAGTGCTTCTTTGTTC
>JANNCQ010000041.1:0-24777 GCA_031386685.1 Candidatus Altimarinota bacterium
CTTAAATTCTAATCTGAAATGCAACTTTTTCTCTTTCACCAAAACACTTGGTATGGAGTAGCGTAGTTGAGTCTTTTTCTTGGTCTTGAGTTTATCTCTTTTTCAATCATATTCAAGTCTTCCTGAGTAATGTGTGTGAAGTCAGTCTTCTTTGGAAGATACTGTCTAATGAGTCAATTCGTATTTTCATTGGTTCATCGTTCCCAAGAGTGGTATGGATGAGCAAAGTAGATTCTTGTTCCTGTTTCAAACTCGATCATCTTATGTTCTGCGAACTCTCTTCCATTATCGAAGGTAAGAGTTTTTCTTTTGTTTTGTGGCAGATATTTCCAGAAAGACGAAAGAGTATCTGTGACTCACTGTGCATGCTTTCATCTCTTGAGTTGGTATATCTTGAGGTATCCACTCTTTCGATCAACCATGGTAAGTATGGCACCACTCCTATCTTTTCAAATTACGGTATCTCCTTCCCAGTCTCCTATCCTTTTCCTTGTATCTACTACTTTCGGTCGTTCATCAATCATTCGCCGATCTTGTATTTGGTACTTATCTGGATTAAGAAGCTGTTCTTGCCTTCTCTGTCTATACTTCTTTCATTTCCTTCTGAAATATTGTTTCACAAGCTCAGAATGAGTGGTGTATGTCCAATTATAGATTGTATCTTTAGAGAGGGACTCAGATACTCCAAGTTCTTTCTGTTTTTGTATCCAAGATGCTGCAATCTGTTCTGGTGACCATCGTTTCCGTACTTTCTTTAGAATATATTGTTCCAGTTCTCCTCATAGTTCTATTCGAGTATGATGAGAGGTCGCTCTACTCTTCTTCTCAAAACGATCAGTAATAATAAATTCTGCAGAGAATGATTCTTTCGGATACCGAGTAAAGAGACGAGATAAGACAGACTTATCTCTATGAATATAGTCAGCTATCTTTTTAGCCTTCCATCACTCACGAATCTTATCCTCTATACTGTAGAGTTCATGTTCTGTCAGTTGAGACATATACCGAAACAAAGTAAGAAAGTAAAATAGAATGACTTCTATTTTACTCCTATCCTTTATTTTGGTGAAAGAGCGTCTAAAAAGTTGCGGTTGGTGTTAGAATGTAGGAAGTCTATTTCTGAGATTGTACTATGTCTACTCATGTGAGATAGTACCCTATGATATCTCTATAAGACTTCCCTTGCATAGCCCCATATGTCGCACCGATACCAGAGATCCCTACTCCATGACCAGAGCGACCCCTCCCGACTCATGCAGGATCTGGTACAGACTGAAGATAGGGGATATCTTTACAGGTCTTAATTCATCGGGATTCGCAGTATTCTCGATAGGAGAGAGTACGGCCATCAGAAGAAGAGAAATACCAGACTTTTATCAGATCTCCCTTATACATGACGACTTCGCCATTCGTCGATTCTACGAGCTTCGCGTAGTTCGGACTTCGCATCTCGTATCCATATCATTTATAGACTTGGGACTCATCCGGATTATCAGAGATATCGTAGAGTCGCGTCTGGAACTTCCTCTCCTTCAGGGGAAGTCTCGGGTTCTGATAATATGAGACATACGATCGTCCTGCCACGATCAATGCTTTTACTTTCTCTGGATAGTTCTTCACATCGACCGATTCTGAGACTTCTCCCATACCTTTCAGGTAGTTCTCACCAGGGAGCTCATTGGTCACGAGGAGTTTTCCTGATTCATTACGGATGGTGATACGATTTCGAAAGACATTGTCATTGTACATGCCGACAGTATCCCAGGCAGGGATCCTCGACCATGAGGGTATCCGCACGATATCAGACTGTACGGAAAAAGTATTTGCTGTATATTTCTTCGTTCAAAGCTTTGCCACGAGCATATTCGAACCACTCTGAGTGATCTCTACTTGCGCAGAGCTACTCAGTACGAGCTTTCTTTTTCAAATGAGTAAGAAGGCATTCTTACGGGTAGCACTTTCGAGGATGATGGTATTTTTTTCTGATGGATAGGAAAGCTTGATCTTCACTTCTGGACCAAGTGGAAGTCTCGAAATAAGAGGAGAGTCTATCTTCGGGGCACGTAAGAGATTTTGTATACTCGGAACGAGTACTTTTGAAGGGATCTTAGATGAAGACAGGATACTTTTTTCAGATATTGATTGCGGAGATATTTGGGAAGTAGACAATCCTATCACATACTGAATCTGAGATTCTAGATCGACTGGATCTATAGTATTTGATGCATCATTATATACTGGTTGTAGTTTTCATACTTTTCATACTATAGTATCTCGGAACTCAGGAAGGTGAGAGTAGAGATCCTTTCCTGGGCAACTGGTTGCTCAGAGATCTCGATGTCCTATAAGTCGATGTGTACTCAACGATTTCCATATGCATCCGACTCATGATCCACAGAGTGAGGCTCACGTACTTTGCTCATCGAGATTGATACCGTATTTACGTGCTACATACTCTATAGCAGTGAGCATGCCTGCTTTTTGATCTTTGTTCAGATGGAGGGTCTCATAGTTCCCGATGAGAGATATCCCTACTGTCCCCATATTATTCCCATAGACGTGGGCTCACTCGACATAGTCTCCTCCAGCACGTCACTCATATATCTGACCACGTTGTCAGACTACATAGTTGTACCCGATATCTCACCATCATTTCGTCTTGGTGTGATAGAGATATATCGCTCGCATGAGGGTCTTATCATCAGCATCTTGCATGAGGTTCTCCGCAGTATGATGTACGACGATCTTATCGACCTTTTTCGTTTTTCGTATAGGCCAGAAGAGCTTATTCTCTCATTCATACCGCTTGAGTGAATAGGTCGATCGCGCATCAGGATCCGAGCTAAAAATGGCACCAAATTCTTTCTCTCATGCTATACGTCGATCATACTCAGCTTGTGTCTCTTCTATGATTTTCGGGGTTTTGTCTCGAGCGATCCAGTCGTCTCTATCTTTTGCTCGCTTCGCAGACGAGACATACCTGAGTGTCTCATCAGCTCACCAGTCTGCTCTGCTGACTATAGGAGTCGGCTCTGAGGCTCGCAGAAGATACCTATCTGGATCATAGAGGAGCCTCTTGCCTATGCTTCCCTGGAATGAAGAGATAAGTATTATTGATTTCGGTAGTGATCAAGTATGATTTATGATACGATATCCTATCTTCGTACGTGGCTCAGTGATACGAGGGAACGTCGTGACACGACTATGATCATCAGGTCAGTCACGGTCAAGAAAGTGCGAATATTTCTTTCCATCGATATTCCACTCTACTTCTATATCTTCAGATGAATTAGGTATATATCCATCAAAAGCAACGATAAATGTCGTGCGAGGTGAATCAAAAGTGATACTACCATCAAGTGAAGACTCTGATGATATATTGATTTTATCAGAATATTCACTATAATCATAGATATCTTCCCATGCGAAAGATACTGTGACTGGTGCAAAAATCCCAAAAAAGAGAGAAAATAAGACAAAATATGAGAAAAAAGATCGTATTTTTTGCATTAAAGAAGGAAAAAGGATATTATACTTCATAGGAAATTCCTGAAAAAAATCCCCAATATTTACCGCTTCTAGCATATGCGTATATCACCTGAAATCAAGGAATTCACGAAAAACACACTCATATTTACCCTTTTCTTCACGCTCATCATCCACCTCGGATGGGGGTATATCGCCCCGTACCTCGGACAGTGAGCCCAAGCAGGAAATGATGGGAACTTCACCCAGGCAGACATGAGCTATATAGGGAATGTCGCGACAGCCCTCTCTCTCAATATCGGACAAAAATCGAAGCCAGTAAGTCCAGGAAACAATAATCTCATGGATGATACAATCTCTATAAGTGAGATCCTCGCCAACCCGAGAGATGGTGAAAGAAGATTGATCGCAAGCAATATGCTCTCGATGCAATCATACCTGAATGTACTCAAGGTCGATATCGTCTCTCTCCTCGATGAGACAGATGATCGAGCTCGTGCTCTCGATGAGCATATAGATATACTCAAGTCATACTATATACGTACGAGTGAGCGGATCAATCTCCTAGCTGAGCAGTCTCGTGATCTCGTCGTCATACTCACAAGCGCATCACAGACGACAGAATCGGCGAAGAAGGCGATGGAAGAGAAATATAAAGCCTTCGAATATGATGGAGTCGATACCGTGATCAATGACTATGTGAGCGCGAAAAATGACGAAAACCGTGCACGAGTGTATCTTGCTTATATAGAAAGATTCCAGCGTGGATATGGCATACTCCAAGGACAAAATAAGAAAATCCTCGATACCATCATCAACAACCGCGAAGCACTCATCAAGAAAGCTGTCATCGTCATCCCTGACTCTGGATCTGACCTCCTGAAAAAGATGAACCTCGTCATCACCGAAGCAGACTATAAGAAAGCAAATACTCCTGAATAATCTCCCTCTGAAATAATGATAAGTAAAATATATCTCTATATTTGCAAAAAACCCGAAGATATGATCTAATAGAAAGTATAAATCGCTATGTTTAAAAAATCTGCCACATATATATGTATCCTCTTTATGGGAATGATGGGATTATTTGGTGTAAATATCACAAATTATGGTGCTATAGAGTGATGAGTTATAAATACATATGCTGAAGTGGATGATTATTGTCCATCTTGAAATTGTGGTAAAACACCGGACGCGAAAATGCAAGAAATGCTCCAGTCGCTCGTCGCAGGACTCAATATATTCCTTAATATCTTGACGATTTTCGTCAGTCCTGCGATAGTCCTCGCAAGCTGGCTCATGTCACCCGACTGGACGAGTGGAGATCTCTTCCAGATACGACCGATGATACATGAGCTCTGGATCGTCGTATCGAATGTCACGTACTTCATCTATGCGATACTTCTCATATTTATCGCGATGGCGACGATATTTAATTCTGATAAATACTGATACAAGCAGCTCCTCCCGAAGCTCGCACTCGGTATCATCATGGTACCGCTATCATGGTGGTTCATACAGTTCATCATATCCCTCTCGACTCTCATCACGGCATCCGTCATCAGCATACCATCAGAGGTCGTCATGAACTATAATAAGGGTAATGCTGATAGCTGGTGGAGTACTCCTAGCATCCCAAAGGAAACTACATTTAACAATCAGAAACCTGAACCATCCAAACCTTGTGCGCCAAAGTGAGGAGCAGCAGGACCGAATGAGCAAGTTTGTATAACTCCTGAAAATTTCATCAAAACAGGTGGTGGTATGTATAGTTCCCTTATGGTCTATAGTTTCGCGGTATTCAAGTTCCAAGATGTGAAAATGCTCAATAGTACTACCCAGAAAGTACAAAGTATAGGAGACATCATCAATCAGTGACTCGTCTGATCAATCATGTTCATCGTCTATGGACTCCTCGTACTCGCACTTATATTCATGCTCATGATACGAGCGATCAAGCTCTGGTTTTATGCGATATTTTCTCCGTTCATGACACTGAAGTTCGTCCTCGGAGAGGGAATGTTCAAGGATAAAAATGATTCATTTGATCTCAAAGAATTCATCGGGCTCGCCTTCGTCCCTGCTATAGTGGGTCTCGCACTCTCTTTTGGACTCATCATCGTCTCAGTCATGATAAAGCCTGCACCATCCGTGACTCCGTGATGTAATCCGACGGAATGTAAGATTACTCTCTTTGGAAACAAAGACTCTACTATCACGACAAAAGCCGAGGGTACGAGTACTGGAAAAATAATAAAAACAACTATCACTACTGGTGGAGCAAGCTATAGCTATATAGGCGATGTGACTTCAGGAAATCCGACAGGAAATATCATGAGTGCCATCAATATGTGAGGTGGGATCTTAGGAACGATCATCGTCGATATCATCGCTCTCATATTCATATGGGTAGCATTCATGGCAGCAAAGGGTGTGAGCAAAGTCGCAGCTACAGCATTCGCTCCATTCGAACAAATAGGAGAGAGGATGGGAAGCCTTGCGGCATCTATACCGAAGTATACCCCTATTCCTGGTACTGGTGGTATGAGTGTCAATAGTATGGCTAAAGTACCGACGATGTTAGAAACTGGATTACAAAATTATAGTGAAAAAAAGTTTGGAGAAAGTGAAATATGATGAACATTAAAACGACTCAGTGGGGCTTCTGAGTCTGTTGATAGATCAAAAATGACTGAGGCAAACAATGCAACAGATAACAAAATATCTGCAAAAAAATGGGTAGAGCTTAGTGGACAATTAGAAGCTCAAGGCAAATTAGGTGAACTCGCCAATAAAACAAATAGTGATCAAATAAACGCTTTAAAATCAAAGAATATTAGTGAAGACCAGTGGAAGGATGGTTGATTAAGACCTGCTGATGCAAAACAACTAGTAAGCTTACTTAAGAAAGATAGTCTCAATGATGATGAAAAGAAAATCATGGCTGTACTTATGGCATGAAGATGAGATAATTCTGGAGATACAAAAGTTGGAAAGTTTGATGATGTATTAAGAAATCCTTCTAAGAATAATACTGCAAATGGTTGAAATAATACAACATGAGTTACAACTCCACCTAAAGATTGAATAGGGACTATAGTAGTAAATTGAACTTCAATTGCATATACCTGAATGAATCTAAATGATAATGCCGATGTATTAGGTAAAAAAATAGCAGGCTATCTTAATTTAAAAGCAAAAGATATGAAAATGCCGACAGATGATCAAATAAGAGAAATCGCAAATTGATTATGAGTAGATGAATGAAGAAAAGAGGAAACCATAAAACAAATTAAAGCATCTCTTTCACGAGCTGATGCATGGAAGTCAGCCACAACGACAGAGCCACCAAAAGCAAAGTAAAAACTACCTCACTACCCATCCCTTCTTCCCTTCTCTGTCGACGGCGCTCATGACTCCTATGAGTCACCCAGAAAGAGACCATATCGGTGTACCACTTTCTCATTTTTCGAGGAGGATATCGGTCATGATGGCTCATGTGAAGAGAGTCCCTGAGAGTGAAGTATCATAGGCGATATACTCACTCTCCACACTCACTATCTTTCCATCGATACGCGACCATGACCCCGATCGAGAGACGAGAGCATAGACGCTCATACCTACGAGAGGTATCTCATAATAAATAGGAGCAACGAGTCATGATCCTAGAGAAAGTGGGAGAGTCACCTTATCTCCATGGATATCAAGGATATGATCATCGAGCAGTAAGCGATCTCAGACTGAGGATGTATATCGGCATCGTACTTTCTGACATTCCCGAAGTACATGAGTCACCGTCATGAGAGTAGCATCATCGGTCATCACTCCCCGTCAGATACTCTGTCCATCTCGATCTCAGATGTCGACGATATGATCCCGCAGGTCTATACGCTGAGGACTCATACAGCCTGAGAGGATGATAAGAGGGACAAAGAGAAGTGAGAAGATATATTTCATACTTATGCATACTATAGGGAAAATGCCGAGATCTGTAAAGTGGAAAGAAGGGGAATTCTCTATACAATAATTCTACTTTATTTTTAATTTTTCTCTATGAGCGTCGTCAAAGAGTTCAAAGAATTCGCCATGAAAGGCAACGTGATAGATCTCGCTGTATGAGTCGTGATCGGTACAGCTTTCGGAAAGATCGTCACTTCTATCGTCGGAGATGTGATCATGCCAGTCATAGGAGTACTCACGGGTGGGATCGACTTCAAGGGACTCGAATACAGCGTAGGAGGTGCTGTCGTGAAATACGGAGCATTCATCCAATCCGTAGTGGACTTCATCATTATAGCATTTTGTATATTTATCGTCGTCAAGATGATGAATAAAGCACTCCCGAAGAAGCCTGCTCCAGAAGTGATATCAGGGCCAAGTGATAATGAGCTCCTCTCTGAGATCCGCGACCTTCTCAAAAAAAGTCATAAAGCATAGTCTCAAGTATACTCTCATGTATCTATCCTCTTTTTTAAAGAGGATTTTTTTAAGATTTTAAACTTTATACTTTTTACTTTCTTCTTATAATCCTACTATGGAAAAGAAAAAAAATATCATATATATCACCGGAAGAGATAGTTATGGCGTAGATATGGAGACTCATCGCTTCATCGATGCATTCAGACTTCGCCAAGATGGCAACAATATCGATACCTATAGGATAGAGGATATCCGTGATTGGCGGGACATCACCCAGAATATACAGACGATGGGGATATTCGTCGAGAAGCGGCTCTTCGTATTTTCTGGAAGCCTGAAAAAGGAATCTTCTCGAAGTGGTGAGATCTCAAAAGCAGAGAAAAAAAACTCTCTATCTGAATCCACACTTCTCTCTCTATGTGAGAGTATCTCTGATGATACATTCCTCATATTTTCATGAGTAGAGATGGATCCGAAATCCCCACTTGCCGCTTGGCTCCGAGCGAATGCAGATATAAGAACCTATGACGCTCTCTGGGAGACTCCTTCATGGCAGGCTCGCTATCCTACTCTCGATAATGATGAGGTCAAAAGTATCATCACAAAATATAAACAGTCAGATGATGGAAGTGAATCCGAGAGACCCCTGTCATATGCCATAGGACAGTCACTCGAAAAACTCTCTCTCCTCAAAGAAAGTCGTCCACTCACTCCATCGGACTATGAAGACTCTCTCTTTCTCGAATCAGGAGGAAAGATGTATGACTTCTCTGATGCGATATTGCGTGCTGATGCATCTCGGGCACTCAGTATCTTCCATACTCTTCTCGAAAGCATGAATATCCATGCATTTCTCGCAAGTTTCATCGGGCTGATACGGGCAAGTATCTACATAAAGTACTACAAAAGCATCGGAAAAACTCAAAGTGAGATAGCCACTCTCATCACCGCGCATCCTTATGTGATACAAAAGGCATACGAATCACGTATTGAGTATAGAAATCTCTTTGATTTTTATGAGAAAGTACTTGGACTCAACATCGCATATAGAAGCGGAAAGTGAAGAAAAGATCCTGAATTATGACGTATATTTGACATAGAGCTAGCCATTATGGGATTGAAAAAATAAGATTTTTTATATACTGAAATGGTATTTTTTATTTAAACCATTATGCATAAGTATATCCTTATCCTTTCTCTTATTGTCCTCGCATCGTGTACACGTGGTCAAGTGCCTTCTCCTACACCAGATACAAAGACTCCTCCGAATCCAGTCACGAGTACTGC
The DNA here is from genome assembly GCA_031386685.1 of Candidatus Altimarinota bacterium. Classification (GTDB taxonomy): domain Bacteria; phylum Patescibacteriota; class Gracilibacteria; order BD1-5; family UBA2023; genus JAGOMW01. The sequence continues at coordinate 9,193 of JANNCQ010000041.1, forward strand.
AGCGGTCACAGAACCACAGATGATGAAAAATCCAAGCGTATCTCTCAACTATACACTCAGAGAATGAGCTCCTGATGGAAAAATCCTCGAGACTACAAAAGAAGATGTAGCAAGAGCAAATAATCTCTATAAAACTGGTGCAACCTACGTTCCATTCGAAGTGACTCTCGGAACGAATAGTGTGATACCAGGATTCGAGCGCGGTATAGCATCTATGAAGAAGGGTGAGAAGAAGATGATCGAAGTACTTCCTGCAGATGGCTACGGTGAATCAAATATGAAAAGAACAGTGAAAGAAAGTGAAGTGGCCCCAGAATTCACTATTACGACTGATAAGTCTCAATTCGAAGATACATCTGTCCAGACTGTACAGAGAAATCTACTCGGAGAACAAGGAAAATCTCTCACGGAATGACAGACTCTTACTGGTGGAGCGAACGTAGTAGCAAAGGTCACGAAAATCGAAGGAGATAATATAACTCTCACTATCGACAACAAAGAGAATCCATTCTATGGAAAGAAGCTCGAAGTCGGTGCCACAGCGAAGAAAGGAAAGATATCTTTCACAATCAAAGCCCTCACCGATAAGGCGGTCACGGTACTCATAAATAATGGAGAGAGTCCATTCTCAGGAAAGCCATTTGTCGTAGGTGCTAGTGCCTCTATCCCAGGATCGAATGGACAACCATCGCCTGGAAATATCAAGATTCTCGCAATTAGTCGAGAGACTGTAGAAATCGATGTTCCGAATAATCATCCACTCGCTGGAAAAAAACTCTACTTTGAAGTGGAACTTCTCAATATCAAATAATATGCATATTCATCTCCTCTCTCTCTTTCCTGAGAGTATGAAATGATATCTCGAAAGTAGTATAATGAAAAGAGCCCAAGAAAAGGGGCTCTTTCATTATATGATACATAATCTTACTGACTGGACCGTAAGAAATACCCGACGCGTAGACGATAGACCCTATGGAGGATGAGCTGGGACAATACTGAGTATAGAGCCTCTTACATATGCACTAAGGGCAATTTTGCAAGAATACGGGGATATGAAGATCCTCTACTTCTCACCACGTGGGATTCTCCTCGATCAACTAAGAGCAGAAAAATATGCTCAGATAGATACACAATATTGTATTATCTGCGGTCATTACGAAGGTATAGATGAGCGTATATTTGATCTATTTCCTATAGAAGAAATCTCTATTGGTAAATATATTCTCTCGAGCGGAGAGCTTGCCTCTCTCGTATGGATAGATAGTATCGTGCGACTTCTTCCATGAGTACTCTCTGAAGAGTCACTCAAAGAAGAGTCATTCTCACTCGAGCTCGAAGGGAAAAAAGAGTATCCCCAATACTCTCGTCCAGAGAAATTCGAAGAAAAGGTGGTCCCAGCAATACTCCTTAGCTGAGATCAGAAAAAGATCCAAGCCTGGAAGATGAGTCATATTAGAGACTAACGATTCTTTAGAGAAACTGGATAGATACTATCTCAGATATTCATTCTTTGCTTGGTCGGAAATATTCGCATCTCACCAACTTTACGGTTTTGCGCTGTGACCTCAGTATCGATAAAATCAAGGTATGAATCAAGATCGAGAAGAAGAGCTTTGTATTCCTGGAGACTTAATGGTTTATTGGTTTCAGTGACTATACGTATAATATAGTTATCATAGAATATCACATTATCTGTAAGAGCCTTGTCTTTATAAAGTGCTGACATTTCTATACTCGATATACCGGCTCCAGATCGTCCTATCTTATAAGGAGCTTTCTCTATACGGATATTCTCTCCTTCAAGCGAAAGTGAGGAAGCATCAGAATCTGGCCATATTTTTTTGAGTTCTTGGATTCGTGGATCTATAGCGAGAGTTTTTGTATTTTTGATTTTTTCGACCGTCTTAGAATCGAGTCGAACCACAAGGTTTGTATCCGGATCAATAAGTGGAAATTGTACCTCTCCAGATGCCGAATCAATTTTGTATGGTGTCTTTATATAATCTTTATACGAATCTGGATCAATCATAGTGACGAATGCCTTAAGGCGTATTATATTCGTATTAATACGATTATAAGCATCAGTATCCATCTGTCATGAATTCGACCAAACAGATTGTATAGACGGTGTAATAGCTTCGACGGTAGCATTGAGATTTTTTATACCATCTATGACGTCTTCAGGGATTTTTACCTTCGATATCTCTCTATAGTTTGGATCAAGAAAGAGCCCTCCATCCTCGGCAACAACATAAGAATTATAAAGAGAATTTACTAAGAGTGTCAGTATAGAATCATAGAATTGACGTGAAAAACTCGTAATAGTATTCTCTCTACTCTTAGAATCTGTTATTGACTCTATATATTTATTTGATGCACGAAAGAATGTCGTAAAATAGGTATAGGTAGATACTTCCTGCATAGTATCCTGGGAAAGGATTTGGCTTTTTTCTTCCATTTTCTTCAGGATATTAAAGGCATAGATAGCAATATCAAAATAGTCTTTTTGCGGAATCTCGTTTCTATCAAGGGTTTTTACGAGCTCATTTGCTGTCGGACCATACGTATCGATCGATCTTCCGAAGTCAGTACTCTTTTGATTAAAAAGATTGCGTGAATAGATATCTGCAAGATTTTGGAATAGCTCTCATCGGGCATCCGTACGCTTTATCCCTATTATTCAAGCTATACCCTCATAAGTTTGTTGGTATTTTACATTGACTGATCAACCATATTGGGCGAATCTTCCATCCAAAAGAAATTGTTCTACGAGAGATTTTGCGGTGGAATCTTGCATATCGAGAACTGTAGCTTGGGCATAAAGTTTTCCTATTTTCCCTATGATAACATCTGAATTTTGTTTACTATTGAGAGCCTTAGAGAGAAGTGATCATAGCTCAATAAGCATATTATGGTTCTTCTTGCTTGGGTTAATGAGCCAGTTGCTTTCCTCGAGAGTATCATCATATCCATAGGTTGAATATTTTTGACGAAGATTATTCTTTGCATCGACTTTTTGTTTGAATTTTGCAGAAAGAGCACGAAAGAGTCTGATAGAAGAGTTCGGAAGCCGATAGTTAAAAAATGTATCTTGCTCATCACCAATATTAACTCGTGGATTGACGAACTCGAATACTTCACCATCTGTATCTTTCAGGGAGAGGATTGTGCGAAACAGATCAGCATTATTTAAAGAACGATTACGAGATGGGTCAAAACGTATATATGAACCTGGAAAGAGGATCAAATTCGTCATATCTTTATCTTGATTGATCAAAGTGAGGCGTATAACTCCATCAATAGCATAAATAGCAACCCTTCCATCATCTTCTTTCCCAAGATAAAAACTTCAATTCGTTATTTGTTCAATTCGGAAATTATTTTTTCTATCGTAAATCGTATATGAAAGAAAGAGATCGTAGAGAGATATTATACCAGGAGCATCTCCGATGATAATCCCAGTGGTACCACTCTGAGTCAATACTGATTCATGCGAACCGAGAGGTGCGAGGTAGAGAAAAGAACTGAGTCGACCAAAATCGACCAGCATGGGGGTATTTTGTGAGACTTTTATCGTATTGATATCCACAACCTTCTCTTTAACTATATAGGTATTGGGTTGAGGAGAGGCAAGGGTGATCTCACTCCATACTTTTTCATTTGATCATACTGGTGATTTGATCTCTGGAGAACTTGGTCGTATAGAAAATACTACAACTACTCCCCCGACAAAAAGGGCACAGATGAATATAAGAGTATTATAGAATATGCGATTCATAGAGGTTATGATACCAGAAAGAGATCATTTTTGCAAATAATGCTCCCCCTTTTTTTACTTTCCAGATGACGAATGGCAGTCTTTGTGGTAGAAAGAAAGAATCATCCCATAGAATTCTTTATTTTTTCCAAGATCGATAAGAATTTCTCGATTATTATCAAGAGCATTTTGTGTCATATTCGTGCTTCAGACAATGACTCTTTCTTTATCTATGAGAAATACTTTTGCGTGAAGGTAGGGTTTTTTACTGACCAGCATTTCCATGTTTTTTATGGGTAGAGGAGTTCATGTATGACTCTCTTCCTCTTCATGATCAGACTGACAGAGTGATACAGTGACTCACATATTCGCTTTTTCTTCGAGGTTTTTGAGGATTTCTTCGTCAGTAATACTTTGATTATAGACGATAATCTCTTTTTTTGCACTCTGAATATGTGACAGAAGCCAGGGGCGTATATTTTCATGCGAAAGTCCGATACGAGGATCAAGACCATTTGGGAAATATGGACGAACGCCCTGAAAATCAGACTCGATGATTTTCTCAAGATCATGTAATATAGAAACATCACTACTACAGTAGATGAATTCTCTATTCTTCGTAAAGCTCGTATACGACCAGTTCCCCGTACTCACACACCACTCATCATCGACAATCCAGGTTTTTATGTGTGTGAAGGTGTATCGATGGTTATCAGCATATGAAAAGGCTACCCCTGCTGCTTTCAGCTTCCTTATAGTATCATTATTGATCCAGGGCGTACGATAGACATTTCCTTCGAGGATGACACGGATATCGACTCAGCGTTTCTGCGCTCGGAGGATCGCAGCAAGAGTCTCCTTTTCTGTCCAAGTATAGGTCTCTATCCAGATTCGAGTCTTTGCACGATCGATAGATGCTATGAGATTTTCTAGGACATGAATATCTGGGAGAGAAGATATTTTTCCTGAAAGAGAGAGTATCGGTCCAGAAAGAGAAACAATATCTGTATGCTCTCTCTGTATGTGCTCGATATACTCTCGGGTACAAGAAATGAGAAAGAAGAGCGAAAGGATGAAGAGAAAAATTCTCATACATATATTTTAGATATCCCAACCTACAATGATCGTCGCATCGTCATAAGATGCATAGGGGAAAAACTGCAGAAGATATGTATGTATCTCTTTCGAAGGAGAACCAGATACTACTCCTGTACCAGTGATTTCTGGAAATGAGATACCAGGGAATATGATATGACCAGATTGGTCTTTTGAAACGAGAGACGTAGGACTATCTCTCCAGTCACTATTGTGGAGAAGACAGATCATATGTGTACGCTTTAGGGCTTCTCGGATACCATGATTTCTTTGCTCTTCATAGAGCTCAATATGCGCACGAGAATCCAGGGAGAGCTCGACCACATCGACGACTCAGGGAGTATTTCTGAGAGCATCTATAGCTTGCTCTAGGGTCATAGATTGAGTCTGACTCGGAGGAGTGAACTCCTGTTTTGTATGATAGGCATGGAGCTTTTCGATCGTATCGATATGAGCTCGCTCATCATCGCTATAGCGAGATAGAGCATTGATAAGCGCATATATCTTCCCGACTTTCGGGACATACTTCGCAATAAAGTCTCAATCAGCATTCGTAGAACGAATAAAGAGCGTTCCATACTTCAAAATAAATCCAATCATACTATTCTTACTTACAGCACTATCTCGTATATTTCTATATCGGATATTCATAGCATACTGAGAAAATATACCATTCCTTACAGCAAGAGTGACTTTCTGATTTCAAATAAAGAGCCATGAATGATACCAAAGATAATACTCGTAACCAATTATAAGTATACAAAGTATGAAAAATCATACAATAGTCATCCAGAGGGAGTAATTTGTGATAAACCAAAGAAGAACCGATAATGGCAGTATGATAACTAAAAGAAGTTTGATTGATTGAACTGCTGGTATGATCCAATGTTGTCGACATTTATAGAGAATTTTCTCTTCGAAACGCATCTCAGCCATAGGGAGAAAGTTATATTATATCATACTAAAATTAATGGTGACCCTTACTGTGATCATCATGTGATCCTCATGGCGCACTATGTCCACTGTCGTGAGCATCTCCATGTCACCCGACTTCATGGAACTCTACACGATAGCTCGATTCATCTTTGGATCGATAGAATCAGACATTCGCAAGATTATACCAGACAGAGAGAAGTGCTGCATTGATAAGATTCGAAAGGAGGAGCTTATAGAGCATGAGAACAACTCAAAGTGGAAGGATCAAATACTGATGACTCATAGTATATGCATAGAACCAAGAACTTTTGAGCTCTATATAGACTCCAGTATCTCGTATAAACGTGAAAATATTGCCGACCCGAAAAACATAGCTCTGCTCGATCATATAAACCACTACTGCACCCAGAGCAAAAAGGAGGAAGAAGCTCACGAAAAAATATAAGAGCGTGTAGAGTGTCGGCTGAGTCGGCTCAGTGATGACGAGTCCACCATGAAGTGGGAAGAGTATAGCCAGTACAAATATAAGATAGACTGAGAGGCTCGTGAGAAATACCGAGAACCCGAGTGGAAAGAGTCATCACTCGGTCCCAAGAGGAGGATTCCCGATAAGAAGGACAGAAAGAAGAATATAGATCCCAAGACCGATGATCGCACCAAATGCGGCCTCGAATATACGATGCAGCGATATGAAATAATAAAGGATCATACTCGCTAGAATAATGATAATCCCTACTCCTATATCAAACTGTGTGACCTGAAATGTCTCTGCAAGAGAAGCAAAAATCGGCATAAAAAAGAGTATAACAATTGAATATTATTGTATAGATTCATGGATATATGGCAAGAAGATTTTTTTGATCGTATTTCTATGAGAGATTCTTGACCTTAAGACTTGTCAGATATGCTATAGCGAGGGCATCTGCAGCATCATCTGGCTTCGGGATTTCGGGTAGCTTCAGGAGTATCTGGAGAGACTTCTGAATCTGTGGCTTCTTCGCGAATCCATTCCCTGCGATTCCCTGCTTGACCTGAAGTGGTGTGAACTCGACGATCGGTATACCAGCACTCGCAAGAGTATGGACGATGACTCATCGCGCTTGGGCCACGTCGATACCATTGGTGACATTTCGAAGGAAAAAGAGTCTCTCTATACCACAAATAGTCGGATGATACGTATCTATAAGCTCTCTCAGATCACTCCCTATCTGGACAAGCCTCTCTGAGAATGCCATACCTGGCTTCGTCTCGATCACTCCATACTCGATGACACGGAGAGTCCGTCCTTCTTTTTCGAGAAGAGCAAATCAGACAGTCGCGAGTCAGGGGTCTATGCCGAGGATGATCATAGCTTCAGCTTATCAAATATACTAAATAATCAAGTTTTTAGTAAGAGAATATCATACAAAGGAGGGATGGGGTCTCGGGAGATCCCAGTAATATCTGTCTTGTTTTTTGTGCATCATAAAAAGATACTTTCTTCTCATGTCGCTTCTTCGAGAATATCTCATCCTGCATCAGCATAGAAAACTGTATGAAAAAATCATCGGAAAGAAGTATCTTCAGAATCTCAGGAATATGAGACATCCAATACTCAGTCAGTTCCGAAAAGATATGACCTCAATCTTGCTCTTTACGAATCATTTCAAGGATCTGATAGAATCTCCCAAGAGAAAGAGTATAGTTTTTCGAGAGGATATTTTCCAGATCTTTTTCGATTTGCGAGATCTGTGTCGATCTTTTAGTACTATGTGCAAAGCCCCGAAAACCTCATATAAGTCGCTCTTCGATCCAAGCATCAAGTATCTTCTGATAAGCAAGAACGATCGGAAGGGCATCCATATGAGGATATCTCTGGAGTGTCTCCCAGTATATCTCAGCATCGATGAGACGCTCGAGTGTATACTTCGGTGCAGCCGAAAGAGTCTCTCCGAAAGTATCCATGATCCGCTGAGTGATCATCTCTATACCATCTTCTTCGAAAGCATTTTCGAAGTGTTTACGGGTATTTTTTTTGACTCCTGCGCGCCTCACTCATGCTATAGCACTCTGTACCTCTCGCCTCATCCACTTCTCTGCGAGAGCGAGACGAGCGGTGAGCTCAGTATTTTCTCGGATGAGATCATCACTTTTGGTCATGAAAATATTATATCATATTTCTTTGGGAAAGTGAAGGGAAAAAACTACTCCTCACTTCCATTTCCGAAAGTCACTATATGAGTCATGATCTCCGCATAGAGAAGATCAAACCTTTCCTGTGTACAAGCCTCCATATTGAATCGAAGAAGTGGCTCATTCGAACTTGGTCGGAAGTTCCACCAGCTTCCATCATCATACTCGACTGTGATACCATCGAAAAGATCATATTTCTCATTTTTATAGATCTCTGTGAGATTCATAATCGCTCACTTCGGATCAGCCACTTCGAAGTTCGTCTCTTCGAGAGTGATGTATAGCTGATAAGGCTTGATGAATTCGCTTATTTTTTTTCATGACTGTGCTAATAGATCGAGAAATACCATCGCTGCGACGATACCACTATCCATGAAGTAATTCTCACGGAAGAAGTAGTGAGCCGAGTGCTCTCCTGCAAATGCGATCAAAGGATCAGACATCATATTCTCACGAATATAGACGTGTCCGACTTTTTCTCGAATATACGTCGCATGATTTCATAACACAAAATCACGGAAATTATGAGAAGTTACCGCATTCCCGATGAATTTGGATCAGGGTTCTTTCGAGAGGATACTCTCAGCTATTATCGTAGATATCACAGCAGAGTTCACTTGTTCACCCGTCTCATCGAGGAGGATCACACGATCAGCATCACCATCGAATATCAGTGCGACATCAGCACCTTGTTCGAGGAGTGCACGCTTGGCATCTTCTCGATTTTTCTCGAGCATAGGATTCGGATGATGAAATGGGAAATCCCCATCAGGCTCAAGAAAAAGAGGGATGAGAGTGAATCTAGCCTTCTGAGCTAATGCAAGCATAAAAACTCAGGCGACACCACTTCCTCCATCGGCGACGATACTATATTTCGAGAAATCAGTTCCTGAAGAAGTAAATTTGAGTATCTGTACAATCCAATCTTCGAGGACGTCCCGATACTCTGTCTCACCCCGTAGTACCCCTTGTGATGCTCACATACTCTTCATGATTTCTACTATAGCAGGACCATATTTCTTGAGATTATATGGTTCTCCTTTATGAGAGAGTGATTTCATACCATTGTACTCCTTTGGATTGTGCGAAGCCGTGATCATGACTCCAGCCTCGACATCATCATAGTGACATGTCGCAAATGAGAGCATATCTGAGGAGCATCTCCCGATATTGATAATAGTAGCGCCTGCACGATTTGCTCAAGAGATAAATGCTGACATAAGAGCATAAGAGGAATTGCGAGCATCGTATCAGAGTGCTATACGTGTAGCGCCTGTCACTTTTGCGAATGCAAAACCAAGACGATAGAAAAAATCATCATCAATATCGATACCGTAGATGCCACGAAGATCATAGGAACGTGTGAGGATAGAATAGTCCATAGTGTGATATTTATTATTGATAGGATGCAATAAATGGTTCAACAACCCTCTTCCACTGATCAGAATCTCAGATATAGTTTTTCCTCAGTTCATCAATCCAGTATGCCTTCTTGGTACCTTTTTCTGATATACTGATCATGATAAAGTAGGCATTTACCCAGTGTGGATCATGTTTGAGAATTTTTTGGGCTAATTGTTTTTGGTATTTCTCAGCGAGAAGAGACTTCTCTGGATATGACGATATATAGTAGGAGAGAAATATCGAAAGATCTGACATTCATTGGTAGTCATTTATCTTTAATACTTTCATGAAATACCGAGGCACGAGGGGAAAGAGTATTTTCTTTTTGTTTTCTGAAGTAATTTTGGAAGTATTGAGTATACAGTGCGCGTAGTCAATAGTATCTAAAATAGCCTGATGGGATGAGGTACAGTCTGAATCCCAAAATACAGAACGATCCTTTCGTGTGAGGAATGATGCCCTTTTTCCATCTTCTGGATGATACTTTTCCCTGAGTGTGATAATCGAATTTCTCAGATCAGTATATCAATTCCACATGAAAAGCTGAAGATACGTCAAGTAATCAGAGTACGTTGTCATTTTTGCTATATCATCAGGGGTATAAGACTTCAAAAGAGTATCTCAAAGAACTTTTGCACTCTCGAAATCCTGATGATTCAGAGCATCTCCTACTACAATCAATTGGGCGTGAAGATCTTGTACTCCGCTATTAGCATAGCTATATGAAGAATAGAAGAAACTGAATATGTAACAAAAAACGAGAAGACTGATTTTTTTCATAATGAAAGTTTAAAATATTTTTACCCAAAGATCATGGAAAAATACATCATAATCCGCGAGAGAAGATTTGAACTGAGTATATCCACGAGTCGATCGTGAGTTCCAGTTATCGGCCATATGATCGAAGTCACAGTATTTTATTCATTTCTCATAAGAGTCAAGGAACCATCGATCCATCAGTGCAATACCGAGATGATAGACTTTCGAATCATGATGATAGAATGAAGTGAAATATTCACTCGTCACGCCCTCATCGATGAATACCACTCACGCAAGTGGAACTCCGTCAATATATGCTATGTATATCCGTAACTGATCCATACCGAGGGCGAAAGTATGAGTAAGCCACTCAAGGAGCTCATCTTTATTGGGATCAGGGACGAGTGTCCTCTGATAAATATCGAGGAAAAGCATACCATCCTTCGTCTCGATGATATCGAGCTTCCCTGAATCGATGAGCGTATGGATCTTCCTTCTATGAGCACGAGCTGTAGGTGACCACTTATTCCAATAATCAGCCCGATCAAGGAGAGAAAAAGCACTTCGAGTCGAATGAAGAAGGGTCTTGGTCATAAATGTAGGAAGTCGTATCCATCATTTCGGCTTCTCGAGTATCCTCCTCGGACACCAGAATACTACACCATGCCGAATCCCGTACTTCATCAGAAGCTCACGAGTAGGCTCGATATCGAGCTTCTCGAATATGACGCTATAGAATTCTCAGTATATCCTCCCGGCCTTAAAGAATTCATATCACTCTCAAATCCTTTCGGTCAACTTCCGAGAATAGTGAGCATAGTACTCATAGAAGACCTTCGATCCTGTACGATAGTAGATGAAGTCTCATGGGATGTCTGATCGGGAGAGGGTCTTCATGATACTATACATTCACTATATGATAGCTCCTCGCATAGCCGACTCACTTCTGTGTGACTGTCCCCCAGGGAATCGTGTGTTTGGCGATCTTACCTTTGTACTGCGTATATGGCGCATAGCTATAGTAATTTTGATCCACTACGACGATACTCTTCGGATTCCCCTTCGTATCACGCAGGATATCGAGAAGGATCGCGACATGCTTACGAGAGGCATCTGCGAGTGCATAATTCTCCTTCCCATCGAAACAGGCGATCACGAGCCCCTGAACGTCAGAAGGGAGGTGACTCTCCATCGTCGTAGAGAATTCGAGAAGAGACTCTCATCGCTTCCACTTATCGGTCGGGAGTGATCGCTTCCCTGATACTACCTTCGCGAATGCAGCACACTGCCCAGCATACTGAGCTCACATGGCTGCCTCAGAGAACTGAGGATAGAGACTATCTCCTGTATAGCTCACGGTACCAGGATTCGGACTACTCGCCATCATGAAGAGATACTCCGTCTCGACCGATGGACTTCCTGTGACCAGTATTGCACCACCTGGTACGATCCCCTGTTTCCAGTATTTCGCAGGTATACTCTGGATGAATGGGAGGACATTCGGGTATGGGGATTGAAGGGGTGTAGGCATATATATAAAAAAGATACTAATACGATTGCGCTGCTATTTCATTCAAAATCATATTGAGTCTATCTGTATCACCAATATAATTTAGCTGAGCATTTGATAAATTTCTTTGATATTGTATACTCCCTGATGCGTAAGAAGATCATAATATTGAGTATCAATTCATCCAATGTTTATCAAGAGAGATCATCCTGTTACCTAAATTTTCGAGAATAGGCTGGATATTACCCTTTCTCTCAGGAAATTTATCAAGATATATTTGATACATATATCCTATAAATCCTATATCGATAAGGCTTCTAGAATACTTATATCTCTGAGAGATTTTCTCGAAATCCTTCCATATTTCTTTTTTCACAGTAGTGCTAATATCCTTACTCTCGAGAACACAATAGTAATAAAAAACTTTATCTGAAAGAATATTTGAGTTATCTCTACATTTAAGGAAGAATTGGATACGATTTTCATAAAAACGAAAGTGCGATCTCAATGCTTGTTTGGGAAAAAATTTTCTTCTCAGATCGAGTAAGTTATAATAGACTCTATAATCTGTAGTTTCATTTGAATTATTCAAATGAGCGAGTGAGAGCCCCATGAACTGCATAAAATCTTTATAGGAGAGCTCTTGAGCAATAGCTTCTAGAGAATACTTATGGATCATATCTTCTCATGATTGGAAGGCATCATAAAACTGTTGATAATACATAAATCTATCGATATTCTCAATATTCTTGTGCATCTCCTCACCTGTAGAAGCTTGTACATTATGTACAAATGTAAGGAAAAATAATGCAAGTATATATCTATATATATTGTACATAAAGCCTATATATCAAAGGATTAAATCAGCGCCTCAAACTCCTCCACCATATGCTCGACCTCCGCAAGTCCTGCACGATAGAACTCTGGTGAGGCGATATCGATCCCATATCGACCGAGGAGATCTCGTGGACGTTCGCTTCCACCAGCTCGCAGGATATCTTTATAGTCTTCGACCGAGAGAGATTTCTCGACATGCACCTTGTGATAGAGTGCGAAGGTGAGGAGATTCCCGAAGGCATACGCATAGCAGTAAAAAGGAGAGTGATATATGTGAGGGATCATCGACCATCCGCTCTCTTCTTCTCCAGACACATCATATCAGATGACGCCTCCATAGAGCTTCTCTTGCTCGGCTCTCCAGAGAGTATTGAGGTCCTTGTATGAGAGCTCTTCTCATGCGTGGATCTGTATATGGACAGTACGCTCGAATGTGACATACTGGACCTGACGGAAGATCGTCGCGAATATATCTCCGAGTCGTTCATTGAGATAGTCCTTGTACTCTTCTTTGCTCACGAGAGACTTCACCTTCTCACCGAGGAGCATCTCAGAGAAGATAGAAGCCGTCTCCGCCATAGAGAGAGATGAGTCATATACGGGAGCTTCCTGAACTTGGGAGAGATGACCATGGATCGCATGCCCGAGCTCGTGTGAGATCGTCGAGACATCACGGAGCTTCCCTGTGAAATTCAGAAGCACGAAGCTCTCTTCTCACTTACGATAGCTCGCGAAGGCTCATCCTCGCTTTCCTGCCTTCGGGAAGACATCGATACGCTCTTCTTCGATCATCTTCACTGAGTAATCATAAAAGTCACTATCGAAGTCCTTCATCACTGAGAGATGGAGATCATAGGCTTCGTCAAAAGTGAAGTCCTTATCTGACTTACCCATCGGAGCTGCGACATCCCATACCGAGAAGTCTGCTTCGAGTCCGAGCATCTTCGCCTTTGCTCGAAGGAATCTCGTATAGATAGGATACGCATGTTCAACCTCCGAGAGGAGCATATCCACCACTTCATCATCCATTTCTTCGGAGAGATTTCGCTGAGCCATGACATTATCCCCATATCCTCGCATCTTGATCTCACTCGTCCAGTCCTTCACGATAGATGTATATATATTCCCGAGTGATATCTGGTTTTGCTTACTAGTATATACTCTACGCAGTGAAGTATATGCTTCTCTTCGTATACCCCTATCTGTATGTTGTCGGTATGAACGTACTTCTTCTTCGGTCATCTTTTTCTCGACTCCGTCTATCATCATCGTATATTCATAGGATCCTGTAAGCTCATCATGGAGAGCTCCTGCAAGTCCAAGTGGACGAGATTTGATATTGAGGACTTTTTCTTCGTTCTCTGATAGGATATATTTGATACCATCAGCGGTGGAGATGAGATCGTTTTTATATCTCGCGAGCTTCGGTGAACGGGACCACTCCATGATACGATCGTATCCGATATCCTTCCATCCCTGAGCGACAAAGAGCATGAGATTGCTCGCTTCGGTATAGATATAGTCGATCGCACCCATCTTCTTCGTGACTTCGAGGTCTTGTGTATCGAGGGAGCTCCGGTAGAAGAGATAGTAGCTCGGTGATGCCATATCATGCGAGAGCTTTGTATAGTCAGCATAGAATCCGAGAATCTCTTCTGGGGTCGTGAAATTCGCGAATTTCGAAGCATATTTCTTCGAAAAAGCCTCAGTGAGAGGCATGATACTCGCGATATCAGCGGTGAGCTTCGGATCATCGAGACCAGAGTAGAAATAGCGGTCGAGATTCCAAGAGGTAGGATAGGACATAGAAAATAGAGTTTTTAAGGAATACTGCTAAGAAGGAAATGAAAATGCTTTTTTAAGAATCATATCGAATCATTTTCTCCAATCAGAATATTGATCTATCTGAGATTCATGAAGCCATTCATAAGAAGCATGCTCATGACTGAGATTGATATCAGGTTTCTCATCGAGATCAATAATATAACAAAGAAAGATAAATGGAACAGGATCAGGGGCAAATGTCGTATCCTCAAAGGATTTTTCAACATGAAAGAGTCGTGTATTTGAAGGATCTAGTATCAAATCCAGTCAGAGCTCTTCCTGGATCTCTCGTGAAAGAGAATCAAGAAGTGAGATCCCTCTATCATTTTTACTGATTTTCCCGCCAGGAAGCTCTCTCCAAAGAGGCTTACTAGGACGGATTTCTGAGACTACGAGTATCTCCTCATGATATCGTAGACAACATTTCGTAGCCACGAAGAATGTCTCTTCTGTAAGATAAGGATTATACGTCATAAATACGAGTATAAACAAAATATCTTCATTTCCAAATAGGAAAAATGCGTTTTTCTAGATCCATGCGAGGATATCACTCATCTCCTCCTTCGTGATCGTGTGGGGAGCATCATAGAACTTCACAGTCGGCTCATTTCCCGTAGCTCTCACAAAAGCCGTCGTCTCACGGGTAGCAGAGAGTGGTATGACTTGATCTTCGACTCCATGACCGATGAATACCCTCTTATCGTAATATCGACCATGATCGATATCATCCGTATCGATCTCTTTGGGAATCCTTCAGGAAAGTGCGATAATACTTCGGATCTTCTCGGGAGATCTCCAGAAAGTATAATATGAGAGTATTGCCCCCTGGCTGAAGCCCATGAGGTAGAGATATTCTTTCTGGATACCATATTTACTCCTCACCTCATCGATACATGATACGATCTCACTATATCCTCGATCGAGATCTTCTGTCTTATATACTGGCTTCCCACTAGAAAAATCTACAGGATACCATGCATACCTTCCAGATCCGAGAGAAAATGCTCACTGAAGCGAGATGATCATCGTATCACTTCAAAACTGATCCTTCAGGGCAAAGAGATCAGATTCATTCGATCATACCCCATGGAGCATGATGATACACTTCGTAAGTGAAGTGATGTTGTCAGGAATGAATGAAAGGTAATACATAAGGCTCTTGCCTAGAAGAAAGTAACTCATATACTTTCTTTTTATGATCCCATATAGCAAAATCAGTACTCAGAAAATCAAGAAAATTATTAAACACTTTTGTACCGATGTTGATGCTACAAAAACAAGTGAATTACTG
>JANNCQ010000052.1:0-38441 GCA_031386685.1 Candidatus Altimarinota bacterium
GAACAAAGAAGCACTATTGACTCTGAATGAATGGAGCAACCCCGAAAGAAAAACTACAATATTTTAAGAAGTCTTTCCCCTATCTTATGCCCACACTCTAATGAAATGTAAATGTAAACTTGATTCTGCAACAATACAATACTATTCATCTTGAAGATATATATTCTAATACGAATAAATTCAATGAATAGTAAGAGGCGGATATACTATGGCTAAATAGTCGCTTATAGTTTCTTTTATACTCAAATGGTTCACATAAGTTACATTATGTGATGTCTTATAGGGAAATCTCTGCTCTATCCCGCTTCTTTCAGTAGCCTATTGCCTCATCCTTCTCTCTGGTTCCGAATGACTACCCTCTCGTTCTTGGATCATTCTTCTGCATATAAGATTTGCAAGGACATTACCCCGGGAACGCTGGATAAGAAACTTTACTCTTTTATCTTCTGTTTCTCAATTTCTCACTAAATACACTATCCGGTTATTTCCCTTAGCTCCCTGTGCTGAGATATGTAATTGATCGAAGTTTCTCTCATCCAAGAGTTCCGCCACCTTTGCAACTATCCCCTGACTTCTACTAATAAACAGGGCTACCCTAATCTTTAAATCAGAATCAGTGATATCACCTAATCCTAATCAAAAAAATTCATCAATTTCAAGCGGAGGAACTACTGTAGTCATAGTATAGTATAAAGTTAATATAACTATATATTCAATTTTTTTTAACAAGCAAATGAAACTTTTGCTATCTCCAAGCTATACTTCTCATCGAGAGTGATCCCATGGCAATATCTGGGGTGAAAAACTCTACTATATCGCTCTCATCTATGGCTCCAAGCATAGGAATAAGTGGTAAGAGATGATCATGTGATGGTTGTGCGAGCCGACTGATATCTCACCAATTATGGAAATTGAGGATATCTTCATGATTCCCTTCTTGTATATCAGCACTCACCCTCCTATCAAATTCGATAGCCCAAGGATACTGCTCTTTCCCAGTCCAGTCTATAGCTCGAAGATTATGGACGATATTCCCACTTCCGATAATAAGTATACCTTTTTCTCGGAGAGTTTTGAGTTTTTTCCCGAATTCATAGTGCCAGAGTGGTGACTTCGAATAGTCGAGACTCATCTGGATGACGGGAATATCTGCTTCGGGAAAAAGATGGATCAGCGTGGACCAAGCACCATGATCAAGTCAGTGCGATATATCTCAGATAATAGCGTTCTTCCCTGCTAATTCTCTGATAATCTCAGTGGCAAAATCAGAGGATCATAGTGAGTCATATCGTACACGATAGAGCTCTTCTGGGAAGCCATACATATCGTAGATCATCTCTGGCGTTTCTGTCATATTGACCCGCATTTCTCACTCTGTGATCCAGTGAGCTGAAAGCATCAGTATAGCTCGAGGTCTATGAGTAATGCTCTCCCCTATCTTCTTCCATGAATCAGTATAAGTATTGGTCTCTAAGGCATTCATCGGACTACCATGACCGATAAATAGCAGTGGCATTTTCATATAAAAGCTTTAAAATATAAAGTATTATATATGATTTATGAAAAAATGCGAATAAAAAATTATAATGCACCAAATCACGACATCTGAAAAGTATCTGCTCATGTATCTAAAAGTTGTCCAATCTGCTCTCTTGATTGTACTCATTCGAGGGTCATGCCTATTTGAATAAGATCTCGAAGTCAAAAAAGCTTAGCTCTAAGTGCTGGATCTCTCAGAAGTGCCTGAGTCGTCTTCCAGTCGATTTTGATTCCGTCGACATATTCTCCTATAGCACGCAAAAGCTCGTGACTCATGTCATCTCCTGTTCAAAGGAAATCAAAATCATCAATAACTACCTTAAATCCTTCATCTTTCAACCAAATAACATTCTCTATAAATTTTGGGGTAATATCCCCGAAGCGAGTTTCGATTATTTCGATTTTTACCCTCCTTTTATCATCACGCTTAAAGCTTTTCATAACTTTTGTAACAACAATTTGAAATGATGGGTCTGCTATATCCGCAATATAAGTATTTACAGCCCTATATCAGGTTGTTCATGCTTCTCAGAGAGCTATTTGATAAAATGCTTCTACTAAACCTCTCTGGAAGAGAAACAGATTTTTTCATTCCTTGCAAATGGAATCCAGAAGAACTATCGTTTCCATACTCGTATGTGCAACGAGAATCTCTGCTCAGACAACATTAGAATGGACATTTACAGTTTGCTGTTCCCAATAGCGAATTGCTTCTCTGTACGGTCATAATCAATGTCCCGAGCTATCTCGCATCATCGCAAGCTTCTCCAATCTTTCTGTTCATGGGGTATTATGCATAATCACTAGTTATTATATATACTATATACTTATTTTTTAAAAAGTAAATTTATAGATGCAAGATTTCTCACCTTCACGATATCTGATATCTTCTAGAACAGTTTAATCTCGCTTCCATATGTATCTGATAAAATATTTATCCCTATCTTTCGACTTTCTGGATTGAGAGGACGATAGCTACTCCTTCATCGATCACTTCAGACTTTTCGAGATCAGGAGTCAAAATATTCGGCACGAGAGTCGAGAGGGTCTCTCTCGTGATATAGAGTGAGAAGTCACGCAGGATGGCTTCACTTCCCTTTCCCGATATCGAGAGAGAGATACGATCAGAGACATCATATCCTGCTTCTTTGCGCATGTCCTGGATGAGTCGGACGATATCACGAGCATATCATTCGAGCTTCAGTGATTCTGGGATGGTAGTATCCAGAGATATGACCATACCATATCCTCAGATGACATCCCCGACTCATTCGAGTGGGAGATATTCGAGAGTATACTCTCCGGATTCAAGGATGAGATTTCATACTTGAATTTTTCATTCAGGAAGCTCTATAAAATCTCCATTTTTAGCGGCTACTATGATCGTTTGGACATCTTTCCCAAATCGTGGACCAATCTTACGGGCATCTGGCTTACAGATCTTCTTGGCGAGCCTCTCAGGATCTTCGAATCGGACTTCTTTCACATTGAGCTCATCACGGATGATAGATTGATAGTATTCAGAGAGCTCTGCAGTGATCGTCACAAATCCGAGTGGCTGACGGACACGGATATTTTTTTGACTTCGAAGAGCAAGACCAAGCGAGACGATATGCTCACAGATCTCCATATCACGATTGAGCTCACTCGATATAAGATGACGATTTGGACGAGTGATATACTGGAGATGGACAGAGTTTGTATCTGCTCCGTCATTCTGAGGAACGAAGAATCCATGTTCCAAATTTCCTGGATCCTTCGCAAGCTCAGAATGACGAAAACTATCGGTAAGACCTTTATAAATTGCTTCCGAGATAAATGGCATAAATGGTGCAAGAAGCTTCGAGAGTTCGACGAGTACCGTATAGAGTGTCTCATAGGCAGACGACTTATCTGGAGTCATCCCTGACTCCCAGAAGCGCCTACGAGAAAGGCGGACATACCAGTTCGTCATGTGATCCATATACTCGACGATAGCACGACATGCTCGTGATATATCGTACCCATCCATCGCATCATGGACTTGTCCTATGAGAACCTGGAGCTTCGAGAGGATCCAACGATCGAGATCACTCACAAGAGGAGTCGTCATAAGTCTGAATGGATCAGCATTAAGTATGCGTGTATCATAGTGTGCTTCATCCCTATCCATACCAAAATAGTGACGTAGGATAGTACGAGGTGTGCCAGCATGTGCGACTATCAGTATACGTTTACCTTTATGTTTCTTGAGTATATCTTCATATCCTTCTCTGATGCGTTTCTCGAATGCTTCGAGATCCTCTACCGAGTTATTCTTATACAATTTTCTGATTCCAGAATGGTCTGTATGGGCGAGTCCATGCATATCTGCCATCTCAGTAAGCGTCTTACCTGCATACTCCCCCGCTTTCTGCTCAGCAAATCGGTCATCCATAATATATACTCCCGTGAATCCTATCTCTTGAGCGATGATCTCTGCTGTGTGTCTCGCTCGTATACGACTCGTATGGATGATGATATCGAAGTTTTTTCCTTGCTCTCGAAGTGTCTTTCCAGCACTCTCTGATTGTTCTCTTCCCTTCTCTGTAAGCTCTGGGTCATCTGAGCTATCACTCATACGATTTGCGACATTCGAAGTCGACTCACCATGACGAGAGTACCAGATTTCTGTATCATCATGTTGCCACTGATCGATATTCGCATACGTGGTGAAGAAGCTATAGGTATTCCAGATAGGAAGCATCACTCCCTTCACGGTTTCGATGATCTGCTCCTCCTTGAAGTCCATATCACCCCCTGAGAGGAGTGGAGAGTTCAGCATATAGAAACGGATTGGATCCGCTCCATATTTCTCGATGGTGAGACGTGGATCTGGGTAGTTCCCGAATGACTTCGACATCTTGCGTCCATCATTTCCGTTAATCACACCGGTCGTGATGACATTGGTAAATGACGGAGTCGGATTTGGTTTATTATTCGGATTGAGAAGCACTCCGAGGACATGCATCACGTAGAACCATGCACGCACTTGCCCGACATACTCGGCGATGAAGTCAGCTGGGAAGCTCGCTTCCATTTCTCCCTTATTCTCGAATGGGTAGTGCATCTGCGCATACGGCATACTTCCTGAGTCCATCCAGACATCGAGGACTTCTGGGATACGCGTGAGTGGAGCTCAGTCTTGGAGGAGTCACTCTATGAGTTTATTTTCAGTGACATTGAAGTGTCCGTATCCATCGACCTTTACTACACTACACCCTATCTGTTCTATGATGTTTCTTGTTGCCTCTAGTCTTTCTGGCTTATCATCTGTAGAGTAGAGGACGATAACTTCATCGACGAAATTTCGTATCTGACTCATTTCCTCATGGAGGTGACTATAGAACTCTTGGAGATTCGGATGTTTTCACTCTGGCGGAGCAATCAGAACAAGTCTCTTGAGAAAAATCTGATGCTTGATGATAGTATCGATAGAAAATCTGCAACCAAGTGAATGAGTAAATACTGTATCGACTCATTCGATATTTTCAAGAAATATTTTTTCCCATACATCGTAGTGTACTGTTTCTCAGAGTTCAAATTTTGGACAATGAATATTTATTCATTCCTTTTGAAGATTTTCTGCAGTCTTCTGGAAAAAATCTATGATACTTTCATTCTTCAGATACCCTTGGACTCCGAGGACTTTCTGTTCTCTCCCTTCTCGGAGATGCTTCGCTATATAATCATATTCCCCTTTGAACATATGATTCCCTGTCTCTCTCGGGACAAATTGTGCTCAGATTTTTTCTGCGAAATCTTTTCCACTTTCGAATGGTACGGTCTCATCATCTTTCGCATGGATGACAATGATCTCATGTGCGATAGTTCGAGCCTTTTCATAATCGAGATCATCATACAGGACTTTGGTATTTTTATACTTTCCAGAGAGAGTACTATGAGATTTCCCTGGAGAAACCATGACTATACGAGGTACACTCAGTCACTTTTCTGAGAGATAGGCTGTAATCATGACTCATCCCATAGAATTCGTGAGGATAGCGTCATACTGTGAGAAATCAATCGTATCAAAAGTCTCTTTCCAAGATTCATACGTCGGGTCTTCTGCACGGTCGAACTGGACGAGATCGAGGGTCATTCCCTGATTTTCGATTTCATTTTTCCTTTCGATCCAGCCTTCTTTTGTGATATCAGACATCATACCATGAATTCCGAGAACTCTCTTCGCCTTTTCACCATTCTTTGGCGCGAGAAATATCGAGTCGATATATGGCTTATGAAGGTTAAGTTGTTTTCCAGTAGATAGATCCATATATACCGTGACGATCTTTCCATTAGGGAGTTTGTTACTCGCTTCTTTTATGTAAGATTCACCCGTAACTTCTTCTAAGATCGCACTAAAAATATTGGAATGACCCATTATTAATACTGTCTTTGCTGGATTGTTTTTTATAATTTCCCTGATGCATTCGAGTCATCTTTTCTTGAGATCATTAAAAGATTCTCCTTTACCGTATTTATAATCATGATCTTCTGTAGCTTTGCTATACTCTTCTTGAGCATATGCATCAAACAGTTGTCCTTCGAAATCTCCTGAATTCCTTTCCCCTAAGCGATCATCAATATTTATTTTTATTCCTACTTCTTCTGAAAAATCTTTTATTGTATCTATAGCTCTTGTAAAGTGAGAACAGTAGATAGTTTCGATATTTTCTTTTTTTAACTTTTCGGAGAGTTCCGTTGCCTGATTTTTTCATTTTTCTGAGAGTTTCGTATCGATATTCCCATGTATTTTTGCAATATTGGCTTCACTCTCACCATGTCTCACAAAAATGACCTTCGTGAGTTGTCCGTAGTGTTTATTACGCTCGAAGATCTCCTCTCGAGAAGAGACGACTACTTTTTCTGAGCCATCTCGGTTCTGCCAGACGGGCATCGGAGCTCACCAATATCGAGTACGAGAGATACACCAGTCAGGTGCCGATTCGATCCCTTTCGCAAATCGTCCGAACTTCAGATGCTCTGGAAACCAGTTGATCTGTTCATTTGCCTTCAGGAGCTTATCTTTCTGCGAAGCAATATCGATAAACCATGACGCCTGTGCCTTCTGCATGAGTGGAGTTCCCGATCGTGGACAAAATGGAACACGATGCGTAATACCCTCGAGCTTAAATAGCGTACCGTTCTCCTTCATGCGTTCGATATTTATACGATTCGCTCATTTCTCAGGATTCTCGAGATCGAGATAGTGTGTCCCCTCATAGTCGAATATCTGCGATGTGTACTTCCCTGCTTCATCCATCGCCTCAGAGATGAATATCCCTTCCTTCTTCGCGAGTTGGAAGTCGACATCACCGAACTCTGGTGCCTCATGTCCGATCCCTGTACCATCAGTATCCGTGATGAAGTCGGCATGATAGATCTTGTGGTTCGGGTTCCGAGCCCCTCTGAGAGGAGGGGTTGGGGAGGTGGTTTCAGAAACAGTACCCCCCTGTGTCCCACCTGTCAGGGGGATAGGATCAAGGGATCCATCTCGAAATCTGTCATAGAAGTACTCAGGGAATGGTGGGATATATCCCAGTCCGACGAGCTCAGATCACTTGAGTTCTCGGATCACTGTATATTCGCCTTTTCACTTAAACACTATTTCAGCACGATTCTTCGCAAGGATAAATTGTTCCCCATTGTTCTCTACTAACACATAGTCGATATCATTTCTCACGGCGAGTGCCATATTCGCCGGGATCGTCCAAGGCGTCGTCGTCCAGGCGAGGATGGAAAGTGGAAGGTTTTTTTGAGTTTTACCCTGAGCAAGGATATCTATGGCATGAGCTGTTGGTTCGAATATATTCTCAGGAAGTGCATCATATGCAAAATATTTCCATTCATGAAATATTTCCGGTTCACCATTACCTACTGGGATGTCTCCGATATTGATACGAAACCTACGATTATCGAATACTCGACCCTTGATAATATCGTATTGTTCGATATCAATATCATCTTTTTCAGTAATTTCATATGTAATTCCTGTTTCTTCCAGGAGTTCTCGTGTAGCACATTCTTCATGTGTCTCTCCTGCCTCTCCTTTTCCACCAGGAAAACTCCAGAATCCTTTTTTATTGTGTCCAAGGAGGACCTCTCATTTGCTATTCTCTACAATAATACCACATGCCTTGATCATCTCAAGTCGAAACTTCACTGTTATCGCAGGATCATCGACCGTCTGATAGGTATCATCCATCGCCACTTCGAAATTCGAGATTGGAGTCCCGAGCTTCCATGAGTAGAGGGATACTCGCTTCCCTTCATAGATGAGTCACTTGTTCCAAAGCTGTGAGAATACCCACATCACACTCTCCATATAGTCCTGATCCATCGTGCGATACGCATTATCCATATCGACCCAGCGCCCGATCTTATCAATATACCAATCCCATTCGCTCGAGACTTCACCTGTATATTTATAGCATTCATCGATAAACTCTTTGACTCATCTTTCTTCTATATCTGCATTTGATTTGAGTCAGAGTTTTTTCTGTACACGCTCCTCAATAGGCAGACCGTGACAGTCCCACCCCCATACTCGTTCGACACGCTTCCCTCTCATGGTCCAATATCGACCTACAGCATCTTTTACTGCGGATCCGAGCATATGCCCATAGTGAGGCATACCTGTAATAAATGGAGGACCATCGTAGAATCGGTATGGATTATCCTCTGGACGAGAGTCGATCGACTTCTGGAAAGTATTATTCGCTTTCCAGTAGGCGAGTACTTCTGACTCGAGTGCGGGGAATGATTGTTTTGGGGAGATTGAGGGGAACATAGAATTATTGTTGGTTATTAAATTTTTGTAGTGAAATGAATTTATTTAGTATATCTTTCCATTGATCATTGGAAAATCATGGCAATTGTTTCTTTAATATATTTATTATAAAATATGTAAATTCGGTTACTTTTAATTTTTTTTCCCAATTTCCAAAATTATTATTGAAAGCTAAGAAAAAATTATGGTATCAACTTGAATCAATTGGTAAAATTTTATTTTCAGGATTCTTGATGAGATTTTTATAATTTATACTTCATTCTATATTAAAAATCGTTATATCATCATATATCCAATATTCCCATTCTTTCCATAATTCCTCAGAGATATATCATTTCTGATAAAGATAAAATTCTTCATACCACAAATTTATTAAATCAGCATATGAATCTTCGGACTCTTTGAGATTATTTCCATCCTTTATTCTAATAATCTTTATAATTTTATTATACCTTTCAGCGCATCTCTCTATCATTTGAATTTCTTTATCTCTTTCATATTTCTTGTATCAATACCAAAATGCCATTATAGCTCCAGCTGCAGTTAAAAAAACTTCAATTTTAATTTGATCAATGAGGAATATTCATATCAGAAATAGTATCGTATATCCACATATTTTTGTTAAATTTCGTAAAAATATTCTATCAAAATTATACGGATAATTTATTGCTAATGTTCTATATAATAGAAGCCATAGTAAAAGAAAAATTCATACTTTGACAATATAAAATTCATATCATCTCAGGTAAATAAGAATTTTATCAATCCAAATAGGGCTGGCAATTACCGAAACTATCAAAATAAAAATCGCAATAAAGCTTATTAGGGGTGTGGCATCCTTGAATGATATAATTTCTTTTTGTAAATTCATAAAAGCACACAAAAATTAAAATTGCGTGCTTTTGGCTCTCTTTCGAGAGAGGTACCACCGAAAGCGGATACTTGATTGGTTTTTGGTGACGGAGATGAGACTCCGAGAGGGTCTAATCTCGCTTATTATTCGAGCGGGAAAGACGACTAGTACGCCCCTCCCATTCGAACGACAAATGATTTCTTCCTCTAGCTCGCGGGTGATAGCCGCTCGATCGCTTTTAACTACTATTGAGTATATTGACGACGGGGGTGAAAAGCAAATTAAAAAATGAGTAAGTCTCGAGAAACTCTAGGTTACTATTTTCATCTCAACAAAGTGAGATGATGTAGATAAAATACAAGGGATTATCTCTCTTTCACGAGTCCGATCCCACTGATAGTATAGTATTCATATCCCCCTGTTCCTGTATACTCGGGATTTCTGATAGCAAAGCTCTGAAGATAGAGTTTCACATCGAGAGATCTTCCTGAGAGAGTAAAGGTGAGATCTTTCTGATCGAGTCATGTAGGAGTCGTCATATTCACGAGGTCAGTAGGAGGGTTGAACGAAAGTGAGAGAGTATCTCCACTTCCTCGATGATAGAGAGCACTTGTGGTATCTGGATTCATAGTGACGAATGGGTAGATCGTATTCGCACCTTTGACACTATTGATACTATCACTTGACCCATAGACTCGAACCAGCTTGGTATATCCTGCTTCAAGTGAGAGTGGATAGGGAGCATCTGGCTGATAGCTCGTATTATATTGGATATATTTTGTATTTTTTTCATTCTCATAGGCATAGGATTGCTGTACCTTTATCGCGTCTGTGACAGCACGTATGATCTCCCACTTACTCATACCAGGATATACGGCTCCGGTTTTCGTATTCCATTTTTTCCAGTCAGTTTCAGCTTGTATACTCGGAGTAGCGAGCTCTCTCGAGAAGAGTTCCTTGATTCGCTGACATTCAGAAAAGTCACAAGCATAGTCTATCCCCGAATATATATCATCTGAAAGCTCTTTAGAGATATCTTTGGGGCTACTGAGTGGCACGATGACGCTCCCCTGAAGGATACGAGCAGACTCAAGATTGCGAAGGAGTCGACTATACTGTCTCTCCAATGGGACGCTATAGACGGACCAAGGACCGACCGATATGAGAAGAGAAATCAGAGTGAGAGAAGCCGTGATGATGGCGAGAGATCTCTTCTTGCTCACGATGAGATAGATCGAGACGAGCAGAAGCCACATACCAAATATGACGACGAAATATCGATTCATCGTGAGATCATACTGGGCAATACGAAGCCATATCGCATATGCAAGCATGAATACCTGAGGTATAACTACAAGAGGGAAAAACTTACGAAATGTATGTACTATATCACTCTCCTCTTCGTACGGTTTCGAAAAAATATAGGCAAGATACCCAAACGTCGAGAATCCGATCACCATCCATGAGATCATCCCCTTTGGCCAGTCCTGAAAGTTCATGAGGACTTTGGCACTATAGGCATAGAGTATGAGAAAGTAGATGAAGATAAATGGCACTGCGATATATCGTATCAGAAATGAGAAAAAACGATTGATCTCATAAGATTTCTGATCGAGATCACCTTTGTGAGGGAGGGCGATGAGACCATAGATCGGAGCGATGAGTGCGAGTGATACGACAGCCCAGTTTCCATAGACTTTGCCTTGATCGATGATATCGTATCCTATGTCGAAGAGTGCTATCACTGAAGCAATAGCTATATATCAGAGCGCTATAAGAGATCCTCCGACGATACCCGACATGAGAAATACCCAAGCAATACGAGAAAAATAATTTGTATACTCGATACTCTCTGATTCTTTGCTATGAAGTCGAGTGATATATGGAGCAAAAAAGAGGAAAGAGACGAATCATGTCAAATGCAAAAGAAAGTATGATACAGACTCTACTCACCAGTCAGTCGAAGGATCAACCGTAAGATAAAACACTATACCATATACCATAGGGAGTATCATGAAAAGCTGGAATAGCTTATTCTTTTTCTCACTCTCGAGAGAAAGTATCACTCATGTCGAGAGGAAAAATGTCACGATACAAGAAAGGATGATTCGACTGATCCAGAGATCTTCTGGAGTGACATCGACATTGACTACATAAAATAGGAATCCTGTTAGAATGACGAGAATCAAGGTCGGAAGGAGAAATCTAGATCGCAATATACCAAAAGATGCCTCGAGTTGCTTACGAGAGAAAAAAGTAGTGAAGCTATTCATAGAAAAAAATGGTGAAGAATAAGTTCCTGTCTTCGGACTATTTATTTTCTGATTATGTATTACTTACTATGAGTCGACTTCATGATCTCTGTGAAGAGCTCGACAAAGTGTGATTGTCCGACGAAGTGTCCTCGATCATGCAGAGTATGAAGAGTAGACCCTACGAGATTCACATGGAACTTCACACTATGATCATACGGTACGACACTATCATCCGTCGATGACCATATATGGATATGCTTCGCCTGATCATGGAAGTGTGGAAGCGCCTGTGGTGCAAATCGGAAAGTCCCGAGTGATTCTCATTTGAGTCCAGTATCATCATATACTGGTGATATGAGATGGAGGGCATCTATATGGCGGGGAAAGAGATTTTCGCTTAAGTATTTGACGAGGAATGTCGCTCCGAGAGAGTGACCCACGAGGATGAGCTTCGAAGTTTCCGATTGAGCATTTTTGCTCATGACACGATCGAGTGTACTCTGCTCGACTATTGGAAGAGAAGCAATATATCGGAAATATTTCTCGAACCAGACCTTCCATTCACTATATTTGGCATTCATGATATTAGGCATATCAGGGCGGATGATATCAAAATGGTCTGAAAGACCATCAGAGAGCCATTTTTTCCAGCTCGGGAGCTTCGCCATGATATCCCAATCACAGCTCTCCATCCACTCGAGCGCTTCTCTATCATTATTATAGCTATTTCCGCCATCGATGAGGATGATTTGATGTTTTTTCATATTCGAAATCCTTTAGAATGCTATTATTTTAAGAAAAAATTATGCAAAAGCAAATGAGATAAGTGCGAGTGTCATACATATAAAGACGAATATTTTTCTTTTTGTGACTTTTTCTCGGAGGATAAATACTCCATAGAGAGCGGTAATAATCGCATGGGTATTAATAATAGCGGTGGCATAAGCGACATTATCTGCATGTGTAATGGCATACATAGAGAAAAGATATGATATTCACTGCGTAAAACCGATGATATATATCATCCAGAAATTTTTCTTCAGAAACGATGTCTTTAGACCCTTCAAAAAGAAATAATTCAAAATAGTAAGCGTAATAAGAGCAATGAATTGGTTTGCAAAGGTATAGAGAAACTTATCCGCATAGATAAGTGCTGATCGATCGAGTACATATCCAAAACCCATAATAGAATAACTTCCGATAGCACAGAGGATTGATGTGAAGTGAATATTCTCCTCTTCATGTTTCCATGCAAGTGCGATGATGCCAATAGCGACACTCATAATGCCATACATGCCCACCCATGAGAGTGTATCATCGAGTACAAACCAGGAAGCTAATAGTGAAACAATTAAGACCACGGGTGAAAGCATACCAAGAGTGGATAGGGGCAATGAGTGCATAGCTTTCAGATATAGAAATACATTCAGCGGATATGCCAAAGAGCAATAGAGAAGCGTATACCATACTATTGGACTATCCCAGCCTTGAAAACTTCGTGAAAAAAAAATCCAAAGAAGCAATGCAGCACTCACAGATCCTATTCGAAGCATCCACCCAAGAGCTTGTCCACCTGTGCCAACAAGCTTTTTTTCTTGTATTTTCCTACTTGAAAGGATGATTGCTGATGTTAGAGCAAAAAGGATCCACATATTTTTTTATGGGCGAGTAAAATATCTTTCAAAATCTGCATATAATTCCTCGATGGAAAAGTTATTATCGATCATAATATCTGCTCTATCTCTGAGTTTTCCGAGAGATTGCTCTGCTTCTCATGATTCCTGTCGAAAGAAATCTTCATAAGTGAGGATATCTTCCTTTGATTTCTCTCATCGCAAGAGCATCCGTGAATATCGGATATGGGAATCTGTATCGATCCAGATTATATGATCGATCTGATCTTCCCAGCCTTTCAGGCTCTCGACTCGTCTGATACATTCGAGGACGATGCATTCTCATTTATTTTTTTCTACGAATTCATGCGCTCAGAATCCGAGAATATGTTCTCCAAAATTTTGACGTAGTGAAAGTGAGAGTTTCTCAAGATTATCCCGAGTATTGGGTATATCGAGATCCAATAAGATCGCATGAAGTGGATGAGAGAACTGGTACAATATAGCTCCATACTTCTCTTGGAGATATTTTGCTAGGTTTCACTTTCCTGATCCCGATCTGCCGCAGATGATGTAAGTTCATTTTAGTGTCATAGTTTTGTAAGAAAATCTCTCATGAGAGAAGTATATCGAGGTACGAGAGTGCAAAGATCTGGAGTAAATATATTCGGATGTTCTTCCATCTCAGATAGGAGGTCTTCGAGAGTATAGTAAAGTATTCCTTTTGCCTCTTTATCGATATTTTTTACCGGTCATCAGTAGATACCGAAGTATATATGAGCGAGGTTTCCTATAGTCACTTTTTCTCCGTCAAAAATTTTCTCAGAGTCCATATATTCACTCGAGACATATTCAAGCAGAGCACTCGTATTGATGTACTTTGAAAGTACAGAAAAAGTCCTCATAAAATCAGTATTATTCCCGAGTACGATAGACGGAACTTGGAGCTCTTGAATCGTTTCTATCATTGCCGTGAGATTGGGGCTATCACCGTTTTGGACATGCCCACCGATAGATTTATCCAGAAGGTTAGCATTATGCCTCTTTTCTTTAGAGCGTTTCTGGATGATAAGCTCACCTGATTCAGTAAAGAGGAATATATTAACAACCTCGATATATCTGACGACTGGAAGTCCTGATTTTGAACGTTGTATTTCTTCATCATAAAAGAGGGATCTTTCAAAAGGTATTGATTTACCTGGATTCTCACGAGTATAAATATTGATAATTTCTGACATACTATGTTCTATAATATAAACTAAAATGTGGAACTAATGCACTTTTGATCGCCTGAATGAACGCTTCACTTCTTGGGATAGTGCCATCAGAAAAAAGTCCAAAAGATCACTCCTTATCCCCCACTGAAACCTCTCCAAATAGCTGTTCTACTACTTGCTCAAGATCTCTTCATTGCCCATCGAAAAGTCCATCTACGATACGACTCGGGACTCGTAGATGCGTCGAATATCAGAAATATCATCTTCCACCTTGATCTTCTATATAGACAACTCCGACAAGCCAATACTCTTCTCATTCATAATCCTTATAAACTCCTCACTCCATACCGATAAAATAGTCAGCATCTGTCGCTTCTCTTCTTGTAAGTATTGCACGATTCTCGGCACCATTACGAAGCTCCGTGAGAGTAGTCGGCATATCAGAAACTCATGATGAGACTGTATGATATGATATACTATAGGGAGTATTTTTTGTATAGGGAGATGCCTCCAATACTGAGGTGACTGCTTCTCATTTTGGTTTATTTTTGGTTCCGACAGCGAAATGCATATTTCTTATATGATAATACATTCAGTATATGAAAAAAGTGATAAATACAAAAAATATGCTTTTATCGTCTATAATTTGGATATAAAAAGAAACATATGATATAATCTAAAGAGTCATCCTTACTTCAATTATGAGCTTCGAAAATCTCAATTCATACGAACTACCTACTGTAAGCATAAATATGCTTCGAGATATAAGAACACCTTCTGGAAGAGAACTCTCAGCAGATATCCAAAATAATTTTTCGAGACTCTCGCCAGAATCACAGCAAGATTTATTACCAAAAATTGTAGCATTACTGCCATCATATGATGTTGATATAAATACAAACGATCGTATTATAGCCTATAACGCTAATATCGAAGCTGAAAAAATGAATGCACTAACTCAGCTGCTTACTTATGGATAATTATAAATTCCTCTCACTTCTCGCGGCTACTCCTCTCTCTGCTGAAGAAAAGCACAATCTTGGTGTGATTTTTAGTGCACTTACGCCGAGTAGTCAACTCGATATCATCGATAATTGGACACGATACCTTGATAAGATCCTGATCATACAGAATATGGCAGAATCCGAAAGGAAGTTCCAGATAGAAGAGACATTCGGTAGGATCAACCGCCTCATAGATGAAGCCTACATACGAGACCAGGAAAAGAAAGCATTCCAGAAAATAGAAAAACAAGAAAAAGATGCTCAAATGGTAGCATCTATGGAGTACGATCAACGACGTAGACTCGATAAAATAAAGAATATGGAAAAATCTCAAGAACTCGCTCGTGAAAAACTCTCTGATCCTCTCTCATTTATCTAAAAACTATGGAACTCTCTCTCCTCGAACAATACATACCCAACTGGAAAAGATTCTGCGATGCCTATACTCCAAAAAAAGACTTTCAGGCAGCATTTCTCGAAAGATTCTCGATCATAGAAGATCCGCTCTTGCGTGAAAATGTCGGCAAACGTATAAATGTAGAGCTCGGTATACTCCTCCTCCACCATGGAGAAGTAAATAATGCTTCGTATAAAAAAATAATCCACCTTTTTAAAGAAGATCATGATAGACGCATGGGCCATTAAGAAGATTTTTATTAACAAAAACACTGTTCATATGAACAGTGTTTTTGTCTATAGAACTAGATTTTTCCGAGTACCTCATAAAGAGTCGGAGGGAGTATCTGATAATCTCCAGTTTCATCGATATACTTCCCAGAGAGATCGAGAAGTAGACTAAAGAGAGGAAATCCCATATTCATATTCAGAGCATATTCACCTATATTTCATACCTTCTTACCAGTAAGTGAGCCGATATTTTTCCCATCATATGAGATCATGAGGTTCGTATTTGATCCATCATACATGAGATCGCCCTGAATGAGAAGATCAAAAGATGGAGTCAAGTCATAAGAGTTTCGCGCTTTATTCTTTAAGTTCATATCGAGTTTACCATTTTTCCAATCAAGGAGGAAGAGCATAGTTTTGTCACGGATACCGAGGGTGATCGCCTGCTTCGCAAAAGAACCTTTCATATCGAATTTTCCATTTTTCCCTCATGTATTCCTGAGAGCGAAATCGAGCATTCGAGTACCATTTTTTTCTGTGAGGACAAAAAAGTTGTATCTCGGATTTTTCTTATCTGAGATACGGATTACTCATCCATCTGGACTAGTTGTATATGTCATTATATCAGTGGATTTTTTCGACATCTTCCACCCAAGCATCTTCATCGTATCTCTATTAAGGCCAAGAGCATAGTCCTCTCCTGATTTCGATAGCGCTACAAAGAAGGATCTTCACTCAAGTATCTCAAGACTCTTAAGGAGATTTTTCTGGAGCATAAGTGAGTCTATATTTTCTGGAGAACTCATAGACTGTGGAAGCTTATATATCTTCCCGATATACTGCTTTGCTCCGAGAAGAGCTAGGTCGTATCATTGTTTCATAGTGCCATTCCCATGACTCAGTCAATCAAGCTGAGAGAGCTTCATGTAAATAGATCCATCTGCGAGTACTATAATCTTAAAGTCGAAATTCACAGTAGTATAAAAATCGAATGGTATCTTCTTATATTCGAATGTATCCTCATTATAGCTATCATAATCGATATCTGATCCATGGATCTCGAATTCGAGCATTCCTCGATAAGTCACTTCGATATTTTTTGTTTTTGCATCATAGAGTGTATGATACTTTTCTACCTGAATATTGATACTTCATGAAGATTCAGGAGTACCAATCTTCGTCTTGAAACTCATAGATCCAGATTGCTTGACTCAAGTTGTCAAATCGGTTTGAAGACTACTGCGTATATCTCGAATAAGTCATTTTTGTATAGCAAATATCTGCTCATCGATATCAGGATATCGAGCTGCAGCAGAAACTGTCAGAAAATTTATGAAGCAAAAAATACTTGCGAGAAAAAGGAGGCTAATTTTTTTCATAGAATTAAAGTGAGAAAAATAATTTTGTTAATTATATCGAAGAATCCCTTTTTTATCAAATAAATTTTATCTTCGATGAAGTTTATTGGATCTTGGGGATGAGTCACTCGAGTGCCACAGCGGAGATACTATTCTTCGGAGAGCCATCTATGAGTCTATCTGAGTAGACAAGATAGATAAGGCTATTCGAGTTTTTATCATAGAATCGTACGATGCGGAGTTTTTTGAAGAAGAGACTCGTACTTTCATTCCATATCTCTTCAGATTGCTTGATCGATTCACGAAAGACGATATCTCAGGTCTTTCTACATGACACTGATGCATCGCTCGTATCTTCAGCAAGACCGAGTCCACCAGATATCCCTCACTTTTTAGCGCGACTATAGAAGCAGGTGATACCTCCTACTTTCGGATCTGGGACACCGCCGACTTCGATCTTATGATCTGGACCAATGAACTTGAATGCTGTATCGACACTCCCTATCTCATAGGGATCTATCGATCCACTTGATATATGATCCTGGCTCACAGATCTATCCGTACTCATATCCGAAATACTCGAACAGGAAAGAAGGGAAAAAATACAGAGGATGAAAATAATCTTTGACATGAGAAGAAGTATAAAAGAATATTATTTTTTCAGTAAAAAACAATCCTGTAGCTCTAATGCTCATAAGGATTCATATGTGGATGATCCCCTCTTATCCAGTGCTCGATAGTGAATCCGTCTCGAATATCCTGTATAGACTTCGTGAAGTCTTCTTCAAAATATGGAAAAGCGGTATCTCATTCTGGCTCTAGATCGACGACAGAGAGGATCACTTCATCGGTCTTTCTAAGCCGGAAGAACTCTTCATATATCTGAGAACCGCCACAAATATAGACAGGAGGCTCTAGTCAGCTCGAATCTTGATCCTGAAGCTGGGTAATCTTGCCTTCTAAATATGCCTCTAGCTCATCTACTGAGTGAATCACGGTGACTCCTGGAAAGATGAAGTCTCCTCTTGTGAGAACGATATTCTCGCGACCAGGAAGGACACGTCCGATCGACTCGAATGTCTTGCGTCACATGACGATAGGATGACCAGCAGTGGTATCTTTAAAATGCTTGAAATCCTCAGGAATATACCAGGGTATCTTGCCTTCATTTCATATGATACGGTTTTTTGCCATTGCAGCGATAGCAATATATTTGATTTTCATGGCGAAAATTATAGTTTTTTTCAGAGAGAATGCAAAATATACAGAAAAATAAATCTAGCCCCTGTCATTCATCTCCACTATCCACTCCATCATCACTTCTCTATCTTTCTGGATCTGTGACTTCAGTTCTTCGAGTCATGAGAATTTCTTATTCTCTCGAATGAGAAAAAGTGGCTCTACAGAGATCATCTCACCGTAGATATCCGCATCGAATCCAAAAAAATGTGCCTCGAAGAGCTCGAGATCTCGTAGGTAGACTCCTATGCCATAGAAGGTCTCTCATCATACGATGGCAGAGAGTCCATATGTGCCCGCCTCCAGATCAGTACAGTTACATGGAAGTGAGATATTTGCTGTCGGGAATCCGATAGTACGACCGAGCTTCTTGCCTTCGATGACGACTCCTGAGATCATGATATGAGAGATAAAAGTAAGTAAATGCTCCAACTAATCCATAAGGATACTATCACTCTTCTTGCTCAAATGAGTGACTATATACATCGAGACTATGAGGACTGCCATAGCGATATACTGACTTATAGAGAAGACTGTATCATATATAAAGAAATCGACGATTACTGCTATGATAGGCCATGTAAGCTCGAGAATCGCCGACACATGGACAGGAGTAGACTTGAGCCCACGATAGTAGATATACATAGCGACGAGTCATGTAGAGCCTGCTATCGCGAAGAGGTAGAGCCACTCTATAGTATTCGGGAATCGAAATGAATCATTCCAATCTGGAATGAGGAGAAGCCCTATAGCAATGATGCTCGCTGTGATAGCAAATCGAAGCATTGTGATGACTTCTGGATGATGATTTTTCAGAAGAAATTTTGATATATTCGTCGAAGATCCCCAAGCAGCTGCAGCTCAGAGAGCATAAAGAGTCGCAAGCATCTGCATCTGACCATCTGGACTGACTGATACTCCATGAGGAAAAGTGACGAAATATCCT
Organism: Candidatus Altimarinota bacterium; assembly: GCA_031386685.1. GTDB lineage: Bacteria > Patescibacteriota > Gracilibacteria > BD1-5 > UBA2023 > JAGOMW01. The sequence goes on from JANNCQ010000052.1 coordinate 19,463, forward strand.
GCAACAAGTGCAATAAAGATAAAGGGATATGAAAGTCTCGGGATCTTCTCTTGTCAGAGGATGAATGCAACTCCTATAGCAAATATCGGCTGAAGCTTCTGTATGAGTATCGCAACACTGAATGGTATAAATCCGACAGCACCGAGCGCCATAGTAAACAAGAGAGTGGCTATCACTCATGAAAGAAGTGATACGAGAATGAGAGATTTTTTTTCTTTTTTCGTAAAGCTCACCTTCTTATAAGCTCGAAGTGCAAATGGTGCAATCAATAGAAATCCGATAATATGCTCGAAAAAGATAAGACTCGAAGCAGGAAGTCCATAGAGTGAGCGTCGCAAAAGTCCATCGACTGCCCAGAGCATAGCAGCAATGATGATCAATAGAGGTCCGAATCATTTCATAAGAAAAAAAGTTATTTTTCTATACCTCTATTTTTGCTATCTCTACAAGAAGATTAAGTCCAGAAAGAGCAAAATGAGGACCGATACGAGAGAGTACTTGTTCCTCGGTATTACAAGTCAAAATTCCAAAGATAAGAGGAGTCTCATATCAGAGTGTCAGATCCATGATACCTCGTGCAGATTCTGTACAAACATAGTCAAAATGAGGAGTATCACCACGTATCACAACTCCGAGCGTGATAATGAGATCATACTGATCTCATTCGAGAAGTTTAGCCGCGAATCCTGGTATCTCGAATGCTCAAGGTACCCAGTAAGTATCGATATTTTCGAATCCATTTTCTTCTAAAAACTCACGATTCGACTTTTCTAGTGGAGCAGTATGATGAAGATTGAATTCTCACACGATAAAAGCGATATTGATACTTGTATCCAGGTTATCAGTATTTTTGAGTCCTGTTTTATAGTCAGACATAAGGATAGATTTAAGTGAGTGGTATATATTACTTTGGCTGTTTACTTCAAAAATAGAGTTTATTTTTTAAAGTTTCTTTATCTAAAATATACAGATTATTCTGTGACTTGCAAGTTATTCTCCTGGAATCTCTGTATATATTTACCGATCATATCGAATTCTATGTTTATAGCGTCCCCTTCTACGAGTTTCGAGAGGTTGGTCCAGTCTTGGGTGAGGGGTATGAGCGATACCGTCAGACTCCCCGTATCGAGTGATACCACCGTGAGACTCACGCCATTGAGAGTGATACTTCCCTTCTGTATGACGAGTCTGTCATACTTGGGATCATATGAAACTCCGAGTATAAGCGAATGATCAGATCGTCTTTCGAGAAGTATGACTTTTCATACTGTATCGATATGTCCACTGACAAAGTGTCCGTCAATACGATCTCCGATCTGGAGACACCGCTCTATATTAAATGAATCCCCTATTTTCTTCGAGGCAAAATTCGTCACACTGAGACTCTCTTGCATAGTGAAGAACTCATAGTAATCGGGAGTAATCTTCGTAAGAGTCATACAGGCTCCATCATGTGCGATACTCTGACCTTCTTCTAGTCTCTCAGTGAAACGATTCTCTATACGAAAAAGACCTCCCTTTCTTACGAGGATCTGGGCTTGATGTTCGATAATTCCAGAAAACATATCAATTAAATTAGTTTACAAGTCAAAATACAGCTATCAAAAAAAGTACCAATGCTATAGCTGATGAAGCATAGAATGGATAGGACTCCCCTATGCTATAGAGTATGCCAACCATGAATGGTCAAATAATACTCGCAATACTGATGATAGAGGTATTATAGCCCATGACTTTCCCGACTTCTTTCCCTGCTTTGTTGGCGATAAGTGAGCTGATCGAAGGCTGGAATGATCACATGGCAAGAGGAAAAAGTGGTATGATAAAAAAGAGCCAAAATACACTCCGATTCATCGCAAAAAGCATAAGACTTACCGCCATGAGAAATAGCGCAACTCGTATCATCTGTTTTTCATTGAGATATTTCCTCACATACTTCACGAGTCATCCCTGATAGATGATGGCTATGAGTCATACGAGAGAGAGGGTATAGCCTATCTTATCAGCATTAAATCCGAATACATCAGCATAATACTGACTCGATCCCGACTGGATCGATGAGAATGCGAGAGTCCCTCCAAATGAGAGGATCAGAAGGATGATGACTTCGCGCGAAAAATGAAATGGTACATGCTCAGCATGCATTTCTGTGATATGTTTCTCTGGCTCAGGAAGACGAAAAATAATCATAAGAAAATTCACAGCAATAGCGAGGATACATCCGATGATGACATACTCAATCCCCCACTTCGAGAGGAGTCCCCCAACAGCAGGTCCTATCAAAAATGCAAGCCCAAAAGCAGCACCGATAAGACCCATATTTTTCGTCTTTTCTGCTGGCTTCGAGATATCAGATATATAGGCTTGGACGACTCCGAATCCTGCTCATCAGAGACCAGAGATGAAGCGAGCAGAGATAAATATGATAAATAATATATTCATCTCAAAGGGAAGGATATGCTTCGAAAGACTCAGATAGAGTATTACATATCCGAGAAGATTGAGTCATGATGTCACGATCAGAAGATGTTTGCGGCCGTAGATATCTGAAAGTCATCAGAATATGAGTCCTCAAAGGAACATCCCTATAGAATATATTCCTTGAGAGTAGGGGTTCCAGTGTTCTGCGACAGAGAAGTTACGGATAATATCAGGAAGTATTGGTATGAGTATACCGATCCCGAGAATATCGAGAAATGCAGTCGCGAGGATGAGGGGAAGCTGAGATTTAGAAGTCATGATGGTACGTAATTGATAACTATAAACTATTGAGGAAATCAGATTTTTCTATTTCTGTCTTTTTCGGGAAGGATCCAAGAACTCGGAATGATGTAGTTTTGAGCCCCACAAATCCGAATCTTCAGAGCTTCCAGATGAGTCCCATGAAGAATCCTATGATCCAACCTGGTCCTCATGCCGTGGCAAATACTTTGGTCGTCTTTCCGGGGAGGAGCTTGTCGACCTTTCCATCTGGATTATAGCGAAATGCGAAACCACTCGTGAAATTCCGATCCCAGAAGTTCTTCATGACAGCAGGAGCATCCATCCACCAGACTGGGAAGACCCAGACAAGCTCATCTGCAGCTCTGATCAGCTCTTGCATTTTCTTCGTACTCTCGTCTTCGATGATATGATTTCCATCGCCAAATGTAGCATATTCCTGAAAATTAGCAGGATCACAAAGATCGAGTATGGTAGCAGTATTACCCGATTTTTCGGATTTCTCTTTATAGGTTTCTGCAATGATATGAGTGAAACCATCTACGCGAGGATGAGCTTTGATGATGAGTGAGTGCATAAATGTGAGAAAAATTGTTTATAAGCTTATACATTAGAACTATCTTCTCGCTTGATTGGGGGAATAATATGACTCTTTTTCGGTTTTTTAGGCTTAAGATAGATTTCATAGTATATACCCTTCACGACAAAAAGTGTAAGGAGTGTAGCAGAAATCACTCAGAATATGATCGTGAATCCCATACCAGCCCAGAATTTATCTCGAAGAGCAATAGGAAGTATGCCAAGTGCAGTCGTCACTGTCGTCAGGAGCATGGGCTCGAGACGAGATGATCATGCCTCGACGAGAGCTGTGACGCCTTCGATTCATTTTTTGAGATTTTCATTGATCGCAGCGATCAGGATGATCCCATGATTCACGGCTATACCCGTGAAGGCGATAAATCCGATAGCAAATGGCATAGAGAATTGATTCCCTGTAAAGTAGAGTCCAAGCATCACGAATGGAAGAGCCATGATCACTGAGTAGAGTATCACCAATGGCTGAGAGAAGCTATGGAACTGGAGGGTGAGGATCGCGAATATGACGATCAATGCGATGAAAAATGCAGAAAGTATAGCAACAATAAGTTCACTATTTGCCTCATTTTCACCCCCTGCCTTAGAGGTGATTCCCGAAGGAAACTCATATGTATTTGCATACTCAGTAAATTTTTTTTGCGTAGAAACAGTATCTCCTCATTCCTTGAGATCAGCATCGACTGTGATCTCTATATCTCCATCGACTCGAGTGATCGATGCTGTGGCATTCGTGAGCTGAGATTCGACGAAATCTCCGATCTGATATGTCGTCTGTCCGACGACGATAGGAACAGATAAAATATCTTCTATACGCACATCATCAAGGAACTGACTTGATTTGAGTATCACACTCATATCTTCCCCATTATCTTCTATCGATCAGAGGGTCACTCAGTTCATATTCTGGGCAATCTGTGCATAGACAAATGCTGGAGATATGCCTGTAGTTGCTATGAGATCTTTTTTCAGTTTGAATATGAATTGTCCTGGTGTATCACTCGAAGATCGTCCGACATTCTTGGTTCAAGGTATAGTCTTAAGCCCTGCTTCAAAATCTTTGGAAACTTTGATGAGAAGAGGAAGCTTATTTGGATCATCTACAGTAAGCTTGAGTCCTATAGCTTTCGATCATGGAGGACCGTTTGCGAGCACTTCACTTACTACCTTATATCATTTTTGCTCAAACACAGAGAGCTTTTCGAGGAGGAGCTTCTCCATAACAAATACATCTCTTTGCTGAGCATCTTTACGTACATTTCTTTTTGTCAGCTGTACCGCTGCATTTACGACATTATTATTTATAGATATATTGGTATATTTTATCTCAGGATATCCTACGAATATCTTTTCGATTCCTTGTACATCACGGAGAGTCACCTCTGTTTTTTGTCATATAGGGCCAGTAATCTTGAAGCTTGTATATGCATTATCATCTGTAGGAAAGAGCGTGAATCCTACGAGCGGAGCAAGGAATACAAAACTCAATCCCAAAAGCACTACAGGGATGAAAATGGATAGTCTTCTCATATATGTATGCTCGAGGAAGTTCCGAAGTACCCGTTTATACCACTCTGTTATACTGTGTATGACTCTAATACGCAGTGGTATATGACCATCCCCTATGCGTGATTTTCCTTCTCTTTCGAGGATCAGGAGCTCTTTCTCTTCTTCTGTCGCATATTCGGTCGCATGAGGGTTATCTATGTAGTCCTTTCTTTTTCTTACAAAAAGCAGATAGAGTGCGCTATTGACCGTGAGAGCAAGCACGAGACCTGTCGCGAGTACTCAGAATATCGTGATGGGTATATACGCGAGGAACTTACCGAGGATGCCTGGGAGAGTCATCATAGGGATAAATACGACGATCGTCGTCATCACTCCTGCTATGATCGGCACAGCATATTCACGAAGAGCGAGCATGATCGCAGACTCTGGATCGTATCCGACTCTGATCTTCGCACTTGCACCTTGTACGATCACGATGATCGTATCGATCGCGATACCAAATGAGAGAATCAGAGAAAAATTCGTAAGAAAATTCATCGTATATCCCCCATAGTAGAGGATGAGAAATGTCGAGAGAAAAGCGAGTGGAAGTGTGATAGTAGCAAATATCGAGTCTCGAAATCCGACAAAGAGATACATCGCTATGAATACAAGTATAAGTGTGACAACAGCTTCTTTTGCGAGCTCTGCATAGTCATCACGGATGTTATCGGCGAGGTCTATAGCATATACTGTTCCAAATCACTGATACTCTTCTTTTTTCATATATTCATCTACGACCTTCTTCGCTGCATCACTAGAAGTGAATATATTTGCATTATCTGTCTTATTAACTGTCATTCCTACATAAGGGAGTCCTCGCGATACTACTTCACCACTCACTACATCTCCTTGTGACTGGATCGAAGCTTTCTCACCTCATAGTACAACGATATTTTTCCCATCATTTTTATATTTTCGCTCTATTGTCGCTATCTCAGCGAGAGTGATACTTCATCATTTCGGAAGGACGATCGGGGTAGAGAGAAAGTCGAAGCTTTCCCGATTTTTGCCTTCGATGCGGAAATCATATTTCTTCTCTCCGACAGAGAAATTCCCAACTGGTTGATCACGGTTATAAGATTGTACTGTACTCGCGATACTCGAAAGAGTGAGTCCGATATTTGCGAGTTTCTCTTCTGGGATGACTATATGGACTTCATAGGACGAATCATTTCCTCCATTGGCATCTACAGGGCGTCATGCTCATCAAGCAGCAAGATCAACCTTATTGATTCCAGGGACTTTCTCGATCGCTTTCTGGAGAGTGATAGCGCGATCAAAAAGAAGAGCCTTTGTCGTCGATGGATCGTTCGCATAGAGAAGTATAGAAAATGCTCTACTTGTATCTGTCTCTATCTCCGTGATTACTGGAGTTTTCGCATCTGCGGGCAAACTAGCACGACTGACAGCGCTTCGTACATCAGAGAGGACATCTTTGGTATTGGCATCGGTCTTCAGTGTGAGTGATACACTAGAAAAACCGAGCGCTGAAGTAGAGTTTATTTTATCGATTCATTTAATATCTTTGACTTGCTTATATATTTTATCTGTGATAAGTGCATCCATGTCGATGGGATTCGTCCCGATATAGCTCGTAGATATAGATATGATACCGAGTTTTACTGCTGGACTCGATTCCTTTGGTATATTGATCGCGGCTACAAGCCCCATGATCACTATCGTAATGACTATGAGATATGAGATACGAAATTGCCGTACCCAAAATCAGAGGAATCAGGCAGTAAATTTTTCTCTCAGTTCTAAATTACGTGAAGATGATGGCATAAAAAATATGGGTCGTGGTTATAGAAGGAAAGACTTCAATACTATTTCTTTACTTTTTCTAGATAAAATTTGGCTGGGTCAAAATTCGATATATCAGAAAGGATAATCTCTTCTTTTGGATCGAGTACTTCCTCAATGAATATGCCATCACCGACTATCTTTCCGAGGCGGATACTTTTATACTTTATGGTATTACCACTGCCGAGGAGACTGATTTCTCATTCTTGTTCACTGATTATTTTTACAGCCTTGAGCGGAAGTACGACCTTTTCAGCGATACTCGAATCCGAGAGCTCACGTGAAGCCTGAAATGTAATACTTACAGCACTTCCGATTAGCCCTGTGGCTTCTGGTACACTGATACGAGTAGTGTAGAGAAGATTCGTCCCTGCAGCACGAGATATCGCAGCTACCGTCCCTGTGAATGATTTCTTATCTACAGTGACACTTACTCTTTCTCCTACAGTAAGTCCTCCGACGATATCAGATTCAAGATCGATGAGTACCTCTGGTGTATTGGAGACGACCTCCAGTACGGGACTCCCTGGATTGACTCTTTGTCCGAGAGTTGCTATGACTTTAGATACGCTTCCATCGAATGGAGCGACTACAGCAAGCTTCGCATATTCTCTTTGGGCTTGCTCGAGTGAGAGGACTCATCCCTGACGAGTAGCACCAAGTTGAGCGAGAGTAGTCGACCGAGCCTTTACGGCTATATCACGAGCATTCTCTGTTTGTTTGACTGCGAGCTTCGCACCAGCGATACGATCTCTGAGATCGATGATAGTGGTACTATAGAGGAGCTTCGCATCAGGAGAAGAATCTATAAGTGCAAGTTCTTCTTGCGTCAGCTTTCGGTCAATACTTTCCACCGCGACTTTTGTCGCAAGTTCATTGAGTTTATAGTTTTTAAGAAATGTAAGTGTCTGAAGTTTCCATTGGCTGAAAGCTGCACTATTGGCATTGGCAGAAGCTCGAAATCCATTGAATTGAGCGATCCATGCAGCATTTCTCTCCATAGTGAGCTCTCCAGTGATAACATTATTTTGGATCATATAGATCATATCATCGAGATGTTTCTGTAGGAGCGTATAGGCAAGTTCGATATTTTCTATATCTGATTTTGCCGTCTCTGGAGTTATCGTCTTAAGTTTCTGTGCTCGAATTTGTCCGAGTTGCGCAAGTGCTCGACCATATGAATTGTCACTGAGATATTTCAGATTTCCGACACGAGCCCCGAGGAGACTCTCGAATCAGTCGTTCGTATACTCATTATTACTCGAAAGCCCGAGTATCCTATCCGATTCGAATGTTACTTGATCAAGATTTTTATCGATATCTGCAAGATAGTTTTTATAATTCGTATCGATATTATCGAGGGTTTTTTGGTTTGAATTTACGATTGTATCATATGATAAAGTTGTCTTAGCAACAAGAGTATCATAGGCTCTTTTTGCTTGATCATATGCTATCTGGCTATCGAATATTGCACGTTCGAGATTAAGTTTCGTAGATTCTATACCCGCATCCTGTATTGAGACACTATTTTTGGCTTGTGCTACTCGTATATCGTATGAATTCACTGTATCTCGAAGGGATATGAGTTGGGATCCTCTTTTTATTTTTGATCATTCTTTTACAGAAATATTCGATATCTCACCGACTGACTCAGTCGTCAAAGTCAGAGCAGATCATGCAGTAAGCCGTGCAGATTTCTCGATAAAATATGATTCTCGTTTTTTCCCGATAAATTGAGTTTCTATAGAAAATGGTTTTTTGGTCACTACTTGTACCAATTCTTCTTTAGTTTTAGCACAACTCGATAAAATCAGAAGTGAGAGACATAACACTGAGATCACTTTTTTCATACGATACTATTTTAAACAAAATAAAACTCTATTAACACTACAATTTAGGAGTAGATTTTAAAGGTTACACTCAGATTTGAGGAGTTCGATGAAATCTTCCATAACTTCTGCCTTGATAAATCAAACGAATCTTCCATACTTAGTGATAGTCATAAGTGTGTCTCCCTCTCATATTTCGAGCATATCACGTACATCCTTCGGTATGACTATCTGTCACTTGGTTCCGACGGTGACTGATCCATGCATCTTTACTCCGATATTCATAGCCGGAGTTTCTTTTTTCTTTCAGAACATATGTATGACAAGTTAGAAAAGTAATACAATTCCTATTGTAATAAAGAATCCCTATAAATCAAATTGATTTTTTAATATTTCGACTATAATACACTAGGTTCTCAAACGTTTCTCTTTCTTCAAAATGTAAAATCTCCAGAATTTTCTTAAATCTTGGCAAACTTATTTTTATAATATACTCATTCTATGTTTTCATTTGTTAAAAGAATATCTCTTTTCCTTATCACAAATTTCGCAGTTGTAGCACTTCTTGGTGTTGTGTTGATGCTCGCACAATCCTTCTTCCCGGATCTTCTGAAGCAGTTCGGAGATATGTGAAGCATACTCGTCTATGCTGTAATATTCGGTTTTGGATGAGCAATCATATCACTTTTTCTCTCTCGATGGCAAGCAAAGAAAGCATATAATATCATCCTTCTCGAGTGATCTACCATCCAGACAGAGGATGCGAAGCTCCAGCTCGTCTATGAGACTATCGAGCGTATCGCAAAGGATAATAATATCTCTATGCCAGAGGTAGGATACTATGAATCTGCTGAGCCAAATGCATTTGCTACTGGAGCCACGAAGAATAGTGCTCTGGTGGCTGTCTCGTCAGGACTCCTTAATTCTATGAAGGAGAATAAAATCCGAGGAGTTGTAGCTCATGAGATGGCCCATATCCTCAATGGTGACATGGTGACTCTCACCCTTATAACATGAGTACTCAATACATTTGTTATAGTTCTATCACAGGTGGTAGCACGATTTATCGCAAACTTTCTCTCACGAGGAGAAGAGAGTGAAGGGATATCACACTTATCCTATATGGCTACATATTTTGTCCTTCAGATGGTATTCGGTATGCTCGCAAGTTTTGTCATCATGTACTTCTCCCGTATCAGAGAATACAAAGCAGATCTCGGAGGAGCACAGTACATGGGAAAACAGAACATGATCCAGGCACTGAAAAAACTCCAGAGCCATACGAAGCTAGAGTCTACGTCCAAGATGGATCATGGGAATCTTCGGGCATTCATGATCACGGAGCCAGATTCGTTTTTCTCGACACACCCCTCCTTAGATAATCGTATCAAAGCCCTAGAAGAAAACTATAAACTCGCATAAATAACCAAAACTTCCTTTTAAAGGAAGTTTTTTTATAAGAAAAAATCCCCTTCTTTAGACTCTACTCAGAGATAAGATTTTTTGAAGCTTCATATCCAGAATGGATGAATTCTTTATATTTATGGAATTCATAATAATCGAGTCCATCAAATCTTGGACGGATATAGAGAACATCTGCACGAGATATGACTGATCTTGATTCATTTTGAGCGAGCATGATATCGATCGTTTTCTGGAGGATGTTGTATCCATTCGAGAAGATCGTATGCTGCCAATCGAGGGAGAAGATCTTTTTTTTATAGATGATCTTGCGCGATAGATCTCTCATGGCAGATATCGCTATCACTTTTCATTCCGGAAGGATTTCTATAGGAAGGTTATTCACGAGTCAGCCATCGACGAGATGGCGAGATTGATGAAGAAATGGAGAAAATACTCATGGAATCCCAAGAGAGGCACGAACAGCATGAGAAAGACGTCACTCAGTAAAGATCACACTTTCTCATGTATCAACATCAGTAGATGATATAAATAGGGGGATTTTTGTATCACTAAATGACTTTCCTTCAAATATGATATCGAGAAATTTCTCTATTTTTACTCATTTTATAAGTCACTTCTTCATATCGAAGTCGATGAGCTTCAGCCATGATATATTCGCGAGTATCTCTTCCATATCATGCGAAGATTTTCCAAGAGCGAAGAGTGTCGCTACGATAGCACCCATACTCGTACCTGAGACAGCATTAGGGCTCTTGCCGACCTCTTCGAGTCTTCGTATGATCCCGATATGTGCTAGTCATCTTGCCCCCACCACCTCAGAGTGCGAGAGAAAAAAAAGATATATTCATATATAACATTATATAAAAAATAGGCTCAAACTCAAAATCCATTCTTGATTCTTTGCATATTTTCTTATACTTATTTTATGATAATGAATATCTCTACGCTTGATATAAGCGAAAAGCATGGGATCAGTCTAATTATATATTTATACCTATGCCATTCACTACAATATTCATTCTCATAATCGGTATATTGACCACACTGATCTGGTGGATCTACGGCCGAGAGAGGATAGGAAATACCTTTCCAAATATCCTTATGAAAAAACATAGCTCTACTCCTTGGGAGGTACTAATTCTTTGGGGAATACGGCTCTCAATATTCGTCATCCTGACATGTCTCTGGATCAACCCTCAGATACTCGTAAAACGAATAGAAAAAGAGAAAAATACGAAAAATATCGCACTCATCCTCGATATATCGAATTCCATGAAGACTGATGATATCAGTCCAAGTAGAATCGAAAAAGCAAAAGAAGTCATAGACAGTTTCGTCACGAGAGATCAGGCAAGTGCCATCGGATATATCATATTTGCTGGAAAGACCTTCGTCATGTCACCACCATCGATGGATCATGCAGGTCTACGGAATCTCATATCTTCGACTACGACTGATACAATAGATCAATCCCAAAAAGATACTTCCTGAACCAATATCGGAGATGCTATCGTCTCTGGAATCATGACTCTCACAAAAAGTGGAACCTGAGAGAAGATCATCATCCTCGTCACAGATGGGAGAGCAAATGTAGGTATACCACCTATTATCGCTGCTAATGAAGCAGCTAAAAATAATATAGTGATCTATACGATCGGGATATGAAGTTCATCTGGATCGGTGCTCTCCTATATGGAAGGGAAAGTGCGAAAATATTTCTATGATCCTTCCGGGAATCAGATAATCGCAGATATCGACGAGGTGACTCTCAACTCTCTCGCCGAAAAAACAGGCTGACAATACTTCCAAGCAAAGAGTGAAAAGCTACTAGAAGATATATTCGAGAATATCTATGCTATAGTGACACCACCTGAGACATATATACAGAGAGCATACTCAGAGTGAGTATGAGCCTATCTCAGTCTCATACTCGTTCTCCTCATGGGGATACATGCTCTGGTAGCCTCGAAAATACGTAGAAAATATAAATGCACGTAAAAAATTTGCATTTTCATGAAACTTCACTATATTCTCATGGTCAAAAATCTGGATCTGTAGCTCAGTTGGTAGAGCGCAGGACTCTTAATCCTTAGGTCCCGGGTTCGAGCCCCGGCAGGTCCACCATTAAATCAATCTTGTCAGATTTCTACGGGACGATACGAGACTAGTGATAGTTATCACTACTTTACGATCATAATTCCACGGGAATAGAAAATTCTCTCTTTTTTAGAGAGAATTTTTTGTTTTTTCTAATTTTTCGGTCTTTTTTCTTGGGAAATCCTTTGTTATAAGCAAAAATAGGAAAAATCTCGCGAATTTCGTACTGCATTTCTTATATGTTTGTATTACACTTCTTATACATTCTGTATTGCATTTCTTCCACTTTTTGTATTACACTTATTCTATCAGTAAAAATAGTATTTTCTATGTTTCAGTTGTAAACCTTTGTGGAATAATGCTACCTTACTATTGACTTTTATTATTATATGCGTAAATTGGAATATTCCTTATACGGAAATTTCAAAATTTGATCAAAAATTATGCCAAATCCCTGTAAACCTCTTCTTCTCGACTTTCTCAAAGATGATCTCTCTTGATGGGCAAAGTATCTGAAAATAGATATTCGCATCTTACGAAAGATTATCGGCGGTACGGGTACGCTCCATGTCGAAACTGCAAAAAAGATAATGAAACGAATAGATGAGATTTCAGGAGAAAAAAATGATATAGAAAAATTCTTTATCCTCTCGGAACTCAAAGGATACGAAAAGGAGCGAAAAGTAATCTATGAGGAATCTGAAAATCTTCTCTCGAAAGATGAATGGATCAGTATAGTCCGCTATGTCATAGAGAAACGATGGGAAGCCTTCTCTATCTCTGATGTACTCATATTCATTTTCATTCTTGGCATACTCGGAATCATCCTGTATTCACTCTTCTCCTAACTCCCATAAGTCAATATGACTCATACTCTCTCCTCATCCCGAAAAGAACAGAAAACACAAAGGGTAGCTCTCTATATGCGAGTATCGACTACCGAGCAAGTAAACGAGTGATACGGACTCGATAGCCAAAGTAGGATACTCAGAGCCTACGTCGAATCGAATGAGGATCAGGGATGGTCTACAAGTGAGAATCTTGCCTATACTGATGAGTGAGTATCTGGAGCAAGTGAAGTGAGTGAACGCCCTGCACTTTCTCGACTCAAGATGGATATACTCGCATGAAAGATAGATACCTTGCTCGTTTGGAAAATAGACAGACTTTTTCGCAAAACTTCCTATCTTTTGGAATTCATAGAGTTTCTGAAACAACACAATATAAACTTTGTATCTAAGAATGAGAATATTGATCTCTCCTCTCATACTGGCAAACTGGTACTGACACTTTTGGGAGCTATCAGCGAAATGGAGCGGGCGGTAATCACCGAAAGGACTAGTGAAGGTAAAATCTCAAAATCCATGCAGTGATTTCTTGTTTTCTGAAATTCTGCACCATTTGGATATAAGAAAGTTTCGGACTGACACGGAAACAAGCTCGCAATCCATGAAGATGAAGCAAAAATAGTACAAGAAATATACAATATGTACGTCATAGAGGATAAAAGCACGGGTGAGATTGCTCGAATACTCACCGCCCGAAAAATATGAGGGCGTGGGGATAGCGAACAAAAAGAGTGAATCAAAAACAATAAGATCCATACAGGACTATTCAGACAATCGACCATCATAGACTATATAAAAAATGAGACCTATATATGAAACTACTATTGCAATAAATCCACAACAAAAAAAGAGTGATGAAAAACAATAGTGACTCTAAAGGATGCCTCTGAGTGGATACTCATCAAATGTGATCCTATAGTAGAAGTAGGGATCTGGAAACGGGCTCAAGAGAAAATCAAAAAAGCAAATATCCTCTATGGGAAATGAGAAACCCATATATTCACGGGACTTCTCAAGTGTGGCGAATGTGGGAAATCCTATAACTACTATAAGTCTCATAAAGGTACGGGAAACTATAGATGCGGAGGAAAGAAAAAAGATAAAATCTCTCTCGATTATATATGCAAAAATAAGGATATATCTGAGATAAAGATACTCAGCGGAGTAATGCCGATGCTCGATAAACTGATACTAAATGCTGAGAGATTCATAATGGACTATGAAGAAGTGCGGACGGGAAAAAATGGAGAAAAAAGAAAAAATACTCTCGAAACAGAACTCCTGGAACTCGAAGAAATGATGAAAAAGAAAGAAGAAACACGAAAACAAGCGATACGAAAGGGTCTCGAAAATCCCGATGATATGACTCTCTATGCGAGCATATTGGATGATCTCTCGAAGGAAGTGAAAACCCTAGAAACACGAAAAAAAGAAGTATCCTGAGAACTCAAAGAATACAGAGAAAGACAAGATATGTTCGAGGCTATACGGGATGCCTCAGAGAGATATAAAAAAGGGGTTGGAAAAATAGAAGAAAAAGATAGAATAGGGCTTATTAGAAAGTTTATAGAAAAAATAATCGTTGAAAAAGAGAGTTTACGAATGGTGGGAAGGGTGGGAAAGAATTAAAAATCTAAATAAATTATCCATTATGAATCCATCATTATTCGGCATTCAATACTCAAATCGAGATTTTTCCCAGAAAGATACATGGTGAAAGAACCAATTTAATTCATCTTTTCCAGCATCACTATGCGTGTACCTTTATTCGAAATGAGTAGAGAATATCTATATAACATTAGATAGCACGTTAAAGGTAAATCATGGCTTTATATCGACCAAAGACTTCTTTTGAATTGATCCAAAAGAAGATGATATTTTTTATTCTTTTGAAAGTCAATATTCTCCGTACCAACAACTACTTGTTGGTTACTTACCGAGGGTAGATTTAGTTATTCAAAGCAGATTATCATGACAAGCTATTACTCCAATTGAAATAAAACTAACTGCGTTACCTGATAATTCAACATGTGAATTAAGTAATTGACAGTTTTGAAGTGAACTTGTAGTAAGACCTGATACAATCGTTTATTTAGCTTGTAGTATTGTAGAAGAATATAAACATGACTATATTCAATTTCAGGAATATTTTTCAAACGATTTTGATTTAATCCGAAATTGGTGAGACTGAACAGAAATTTGGTGATATATTCCGAAAATGATATCTATAATTGATGCCATAATGCTAGATAACATTACCAAGCAGAAGCCATTGGTAATGCAACCGATTTGGAAAACCGAATGAAAATCATCAAAATTAGCAGACAATTGCTTAGATATTTTTGTCTGGTCAAATTATGCCTTTACGCAATTATTTATCGACGTAGCACGCTGAGAATTAAGAACTAATGTAATTATTACAAGACAAATTAGAACGATAATTTGGCTATTTAAAATGCTGTATGATTTTTCAAAAAATGGACAAATTAATCACGAAAAAATAATAGATGAGCTTTCTTATAATACCAAAAATGATAAAGCTTTTGCTGCGAGCTGAAGAGTGACTCATAAATATATGCATTCAGACTCTCTAACGAAACCGAGAATTACGAAAGATGCAATAAAAGAGATTATTTTAGGATGAGGACAATTTCTCCTAAGCCCTGAGAGAAGATTTGATGCTATTATATACAGCTCCTCAGACTTATTTGAATAAAAAAATATGAATAAACTTAAAATTATTGATCTATTCTCTTGATGTTGATGATTATCTCTATGATTTGAAAAAGCTGGTCTTTCTATATCATCTGCCTACGATAATTGGAAGCCTGCAATAGAAAATTATAAGGAAAATTTTTCACATCCGATATATGATTTGGATTTGTGAAATGAAGATAGTTATAAAACTATAGCCAATGAAAAGCCTGATATTATAATAGGATGACCTCCATGTCAGGATTTTTCAAGTGCATGAAAAAGAAATGAGAACTGAGATAAAGCAGATCTCACTATATCATATGCTAATATTATTAAACATGTGAAACCTAGCTATTTTATAATGGAAAATGTATCTCGAATAACCAAGACAGGTGTTCTAGAAAGAGCTATTGATATATTCAAAGAATCAGGATATTGATTAACACGAGTAATACTTGATGCAAGTTATTGCTGAGTTCCACAATCACGAAAAAGATTTATTTTAGTATGATGATTAAAAGAAAATGATAATTTCATGTTCGATGCTATAATGGAAAGTTATGCTAGTAAACAAATGGCTATTAATGATTATCTATGAAATTCATTATGAATAGAACATTACTATCGCCATCCCAGAAGTTATGCTCGAAGATGAATATTTAGTATATATGAGCCCAGTCCTACAATAAGATGAGTTAATAGACCTTTACCAGAGAATTATGTAAAGCATGAATGAGACTCTGTGGACCCGAAAATATACCCCGTAAGAGCTCTAACAACAATAGAAAGAGGGTATATACAAACATTTCCAAAAGAATTTAAATGGGTGTGAACAAAAACAAATCTTGAACAGGTTATATGAAATGCTGTACCCGTAAATCTCTGAAAATTTATTGGATTAGCCCTAAAAAAATATCTTGAGAGTAAATCATCTATATAATGGAAGATATGCTTCTTTAATATACTTTATTACAAACTAGGATAAGTTAGATATTCTATTTAGAATGTAAGGTAGTGGTAGAAATTATTGAGTGGGTAGATATATCTTTGATAGTTAATTTTTGAAAATTCCCTACTTTAACAAAATTTCGTTTTTCTGATTGTCTAAAGAAATCAAAACCCATCTTTTGTGAATGAAATACATCATAATATCTTCTAAATGCCGAGATTAATTCACTATTTACTGGATCTATTTCTTCTAATGCCTTTAAGCTAATAGCATTATTTGATTTGGTATTTTGAGGTTCCATATTTTCTCAATATTCTTTTAGACATCAAGATTTTGTTCATAGACCATTTGAATGTGCAAATCAAATATACCTTACATTTGAGAGATTATTAGTATATTTTGGATTATACAAATAGTATCAAGTCTCGTGTAAAATATCTTCACTTAATCATTCATCTGACATATAATTAAAAACAAATATTTTTTCATTTGGCTCCATAATGAGAAGGATTAATAGTAAATTATTCTCATAGTAGCACTTTTAAAAATATAAATCAATACTTATCTCAAGAAATCCCACTTATTCTGATCGAGCCAACCATGATAATTAGTAGCAATCTCTGAAATGAAAAGTCTATCATTCTTATCTATAAATTTAGTAAGATGCTCACTTATATCACTTGCACTTCCATTGGATTTTACAAACCATACAGATTCCAGAGCATGGATATGCGGGTATCTTTTGATTTCAATATAAAGATTAGCGTAATCATGTCATGGAACTTTTAGATCATAAGTGATAAGATAGTTTTTCATAAAGCTAAATAAGTAGAATTAAATGAGACTCTTTATATTTATAGAGTATTGAGTATACTTAATAAACTTTGGTTATTTTAAGTATAACTAAAAAATTATCAAGATCTAAAAATACCCTATTATTGATATGTATTTAATTCCAAACATAACAAAAGAAGACCTAAAAGAAGTATTACTAAAATATAATTTTTTTGAGGAGCATAAAAACGCATATTTTACTAGAAAAAACAATATAGGTAATTTAATTTATGATCATTTCTTTCAATTACTTTATAATAGATTCTTCAAAATAGAAGTAGATGAAGTAAGTCAGGAAGATTACGATAATGGCATAAAGGACTTTATAAAATCAATTGAATCATGTAATTCAGACTATAAATACTTTATTGACGATAATAAAGTTAATTTCAGCTTCACTCGCAGAAAGTATCTTATTACTAATTTTTATAATATATTGCTTTATGAGATATATGTTAATAAAATTTTTAAAGAACTAACTTGTGCCCTATATAAGAAATGATATCAAAACTATCTCTTTGAGGAGAAATATTTTTGATATTTCAGGATATTTGACTTTGATATTCAAAATGAATCAGAGATATCAATATCTTGATATAAGCATTATTTTGATTGATGGAGTAAATTTGAATCTGTCAGGGATGCCTTATTACAAGATAACCAGTTTTATATAGAAACCGACATAGAGGGTTTTTATGATAATATATCCCATGATTCATTAATTCATAACCTTTCAGAATTTTTTAGGATATACGGGGATAATAATAGTGATGATTTTATCTACAAATTCTCATGAATATTATTTAAAGTAGCTTGATATACAAAAAAATGAATCCCTCAATGAGTAATGGCCTCTGATATATTATCTACACTATATTTGTGGCTTCACTTCTTTTTAAAAAGAGACTGAAACGGATTAAAATTAAATCCCGCTTGATTTTTCGAATTATCAGATGGAGTAAAATTTATAAGCTATAATGACGATTTTTATTTCTTTTGAAAAAGTGACTCAATTAAACTAAGTTGAATATTTAACTGAACGATAAGGACAAGTCTAGAAAATGAAGGAATGAAACTCAATTCCGAAAAAACAAAGGATGTGAAAGAATCAGTACTTTTTGATAATTTCAATCAAATAAATATCGAATTAATCCAACAAAGAAATAAAGAAGAGATAAAAAAACTTGGTGAATTTATAGTAAATCAACTAAATTTAGATCTAGCAAATATTCATCTAAAGGCATTAAGAAAATACTTTAAATGGATTAAAAATATTCGCTATCTTGACGAAGTTGAATCAAGTAAATTCTTTGATGAAATATGGTTATTCTTTAGTAGTGATATCAATCAGGATAAGGTAAAGAAGATTTTTATATTACTCATAATTTCAACTGAAGACTTCCTATATATAATAAGAGGTCTTATTGGTAAGAAATGAGAAGAAGCGATTGATATTTTTCTTAAAAGAAACTATTTTAAGAATAATATGCATGGCTCTTGCCTAGAAGAAAGTAACTCATATACTTTCTTTTTATGATCCCATATAGCAAAATCAGTACTCAGAAAATCAAGAAAATTATTAAACACTTTTGTACCGATGTTGATGCTACAAAAACAAGTGAATTACTGGA